>NZ_CDWTMO010000171.1:5653-8349 GCF_977946435.1 Frankia sp. CgKIO3
TTTGGCGTGTTGACGTGTCAATCTGGTGAAGTTGCCCAGCCCGATTCCCGGGCCCGCGTCCCGCGCCCCCGGACGGGGCGGGGGAGCGTCTGATGGCCCTGCTCGACGTGGTCACGAAGGCCGGTTCCGAACGGGCGTACGCCCGTCCACTGACCTCGGGTGACCGAGCCTACCTCGCCTTCACCCGGCTCAATCCCGGGGAGTTCCAGGACGTCGGTGCGCTGCTGTTCATTGACGGCCCCCCGCTGGAGCTGGCGGACCTGCGGGCGCACGTCGCCGAGCGGCTGCGCAACCCCCGGGCACGGATTCTTACCGACCGTCTCGAGACTGTCGCGGTCCGGTGCTCCGGTCGCCGCCCGACGGCGAACGAGACCCTCTGGGTCTCCGGTCCGGGCATGAACGTCGACGATCACGTCGTCGCCCTGGACCTGCCGTCCGCCGCCGGTGCCAGCGGTGCCGACCGGGGCGTCGGTGGTGTCGGCGATGCGCGGCTGCGTGCCGCCGTCGATCGCATTGCCGCCCAGCCGATCGACATCAGCCGGCCGCCGTGGATGCTTTACCTGCTGCGCGCCCCGGGGTCGTCCGGGACGGTGCTGGTGTACCGGACCAGCCACATCCAGCAGGACGGCTTCGCGCTCTACCAGGCGCTGCACCTGCTCTTCGGGGGGAGGGCGAACTCGACCTCGGTCTGCCCCCCGCGATCCGTCGGCCGCGGCCCTCGGACTACGCGGGTTTCGTCGGCCGGGGGCTACGTTGCCTGGCTCCCACCCGTGCCCTCGACGCCTGGGGCGGACCGCCGGCCGGGCCGGCGCGACATTCCTGGGTCACCACCGATCTGGGCACGCTGCGCGCCGTGGCTCGCCACCACGATGTCACGGTCAACGACGTCTATCTCGCCGCGCTCGCCGGGGCGCTGCGGACGTGGTCCCTTCCCGAATGGCGCCGGGACCGGCAGCCCCTCCACGCGCTGATGCCCATCAGTTTCCGGACCGCCGCCGAACGGAACGTGCTGTCGAACTATTCCTCGGGCGTACGTGTCCCGCTTCCCTGCGGGGAGCCGGACCCCGGCCGGCGGTTGGCGTGGATCGCCGCGGAGACCCGTCGCATGAAGAAGGGCGGGCTGGGGGTGGTGGAACGTCACCACTTCTCCACCATGGCGACGATTGCCTCGCCCCGCATGCTCGCGGGCGCCGCCGCTTACCCGGCCCAGACCCGGAAGATGGCCCTGATGGCGAGCAACGTCCGAACGATGCGCGGGCCGCTGGCTGTCGCGGGACGTGCGGTGACCGGGCTGGTCGGCACGGGCCAACTACTCGTCGGACGTCAGCATCTGGCCATCGCCATGCTGGGCATCGACGAGCGGGTCGGTGTCACGTTCGTGGCCAGTGCCAGCGTGCCGAACCACGCCTGGCTGGGGCAGCTGTGGCTGGCGGAACTCGACGTGCTCAGCCGGCTGGTGCCCCCACGCCGGCGTGAGCGTGCCTGACGGACCGGTCCTGATCTTCCGGCCTTCGTCGCTGGCCGAGGCTGCCGAAGCGCTGGAGCACACCATCGAGGGTTCGCTCCTGGTTGGCGCAGCGACAGCACGCCGGGTGCGTTGAGGTCGAACTGTGTCCCGAAGTCGCGGCTGATCCTGGTGAGAACTCCCCGTAGCCACCCCGCGTCTTCGGGTACAGCGCGCCACAACCGCATCCGCCGTGCCTGCAGGGGCACCATCCGCAGGCCGGTCAGCGTCGCGCCGGGCGGGTCGGTGGAGATCTCGGCGGAGACGAAGTACGCCAGCCGCAGGTCGTCCCGGTACGTTTCGTAGCCGGTAATGCCCTCGTAGTCGTTGATGAAGTCGCCACAGCCGTACAGGACAAGCCGGTCCCGGTACACCTCGACGGGACGCGGATGGTGCGACGAGTGCCCGTGCACGACGTCGACACCGCCGTCGATGAGCCGGTGGGCGAAGCGGATCTGGTCGTCGTCTACGTCATAGCCCCAGTTGGATCCCCAGTGGATGGAGGCGACGACGAGGTCACCGGGGCGCTTCGCCCGCCGGGCGCGGGTGGTCACCTCCTCGGCGGTGGCGTCCGACAATTCGGGGACGACGTCTAGGCCGCCCCGGCCCGGGGCCGCGGCCCACGCCCGTGGAATGCCGCTGGAGGGCAGGCCGAACGAGAAGACCAGGACCCGCCGGCCCCCGCCGAGCGGGACCATGGCCGGTTTGCACGCCTCGTCCGCGTCGCGCCCGGCTCCCACCGCTCTCAGCCCGGCCGCGAACAACGCGTCGAGGGTCTCGACGAGCCCTCGGTGGCCGGAATCCAGCAGGTGGTTGTTCGCCAGCACGCACACATCGGGCCGGGCGGCGGCCAGGCAGGGAAGGTTGTCCGGACTCATCCGATAATGAACCGCCTTTCCGGCGGCGAAGTCATCGCACCGGGTGATGCTGTTTTCCAGGTTCACTACCCGAACATCGGGCTGGACCTCATCCAGCACGGGCAGTGCGTCACCCCAGGGCCAGGCGAAGTCGACCGGGCGAGGAATCGGGCCGTTCGCTGCTTCAGCCAGCTCGACATAGGCGCGGGCATCCCGGATATATCTCTCGGAAAGTCTCGGGTTGCCTGGATGCGGCAGAATCTGGTCGACGCCGCGGCCTAGCATCACATCGCCGCAGAGGAACAGCGTCACTGTGCCGTCGTGCACGGTTCCAG
>NZ_CDWTMO010000172.1:0-8172 GCF_977946435.1 Frankia sp. CgKIO3
CGCTGGGACTGTGGGGACCACTGGGGCTGTTGGGGCTGTTGGGGCGAACCCGGGGGGACGCGGGCACCGCGGCCGGACCGCCCAGGCTGAGCAGCCAGACCGCGAGGCCGCCAGGAAGATCCGGGCCATCGAGGGCGACCAGCCGTGCCTTGACTATCCGCAGGGCCGCCACCTCCCGCTGGCACTCCCCGCAGCAGGCAAGATGCGCGAGCGCGCGGTCGCGAGCGTCATGATCGAGTTGATGGTCGATGAGAGGCGAGATCCGATCGCCGAGATGCTCGGTCACGCCCGCCGCTCCCGCGGAGCACCACCCTTGCTCCCGGCGGCGACGGGCCCATGCCGTCCCCCGCTTCTGAGCCGCCCGTCGTCGCCTCGGCCCCAATGCGGTCTGGTCGTGCCCGGCGGCGCCGCGTCCGCCTCGGCGAGCTCCGCCGCCGGCCCGACGGCGGGCTCCGCGGCGAGAAGGGCGTCGTCCGAGACCGCCACGGCGGCGGACAACGCGGCACCGTCACCGGTACGTGGCGCGCGATCGGCCAGCGCCGCGCGCAACATCGCCCGACCGCGCGAGATCCGGCTGCGCACTGTGCCCAGTTTCACGCCCAGCGTCTGAGCGATCTCTTCGTAGGAGAGCTGCTCGATGTCGCATAGCACGACGGCGGCCCGGAAGTCGGGCGGCAGAGCGGCGAGCGCGGCCTCGACGTCCGCGTCGAGATGAGCCTCGGCGTAGACCGCCTCCGGGCTCGCCTCGCGGCCGGCCAGCCGCTCGGTGTCCTCGGGCAGCGCATCGAACCGGATCTTCTGCTGGCGACGCATGCGATCGAGGAAGAGGTTGGTGGTGATCCGGTGCAGCCACCCCTCGAAGGTGCCGGGGGTGTAGTCCGCCAACGACCGGAACACCCGAACGAACACGTCCTGCGTCAGGTCCTCGGCGTCGTGGGCGTTACCGGTGAGGCGGTAGGCGAGGCGGTAGACCCGGTTGCCGTGCTCACGGACCACGTCTTCCCAGGAAGGAGGAACCCAACCAGGAGCTTCTGCGGTGGCGGCGACGCCGGCGGCGTCCGAGCCCGCCCCGGGGTCCTGAGCAGCCACGGCCGCCTCTCGGTCGGTTCGCGTCAAACGTACCCGACGAGCCGGCCAGGGAGCGGCGAATCCCGCTGCGGACACCGACGTTTCTCCCCTCGATCCTCGACACGATGCGCGTTGACCAGATGAACGCGCGTCCCTGGTCTCCCGTTCCCGTAGGCTGCGGAAGTCATGCCGGACACTGACATCGGCGAGCTCGAGTCCGCCGCCGCCTATGCAGAGGGCTTCCTGCTGGAAGACCCGATCCTTCGCGCTGCCCGCGCCCGAGCCGAGGAGGTCGGGATCGTCCCGGTCAGCCCGGGTACCGGCGCGGTCCTGCGCTTCCTCGCCGCCGCCGTGGGCGCCCGCGCGGTGGTCGAGATCGGCACGGGTACCGGGGTCTCCGGTACCTGGCTGTTGCGCGGGATGCGGCCCGACGGGACCCTGACCACCATCGACGTCGAGGCCGAGCACCTTCGGCTGGCCCGGCGCACCTACGCCGACGCGGGGATGACCCCGGGGCGCAGCCGGCTGATCACCGGCCGCGCCCTCGACGTTCTCCCCCGCCTGACCGACGGCGCCTATGACCTCGTGTTCTGTGACACGGACCGGCGTGAGGGCACCGAGTACCTCACCCAGGCCCTGCGGCTGCTGCGGCCGGGCGGCGTGGTGGCATTCGCCAGCGTGCTGGCCCTGGCTCAAGGCCAGGCCACCGGCCCCGAGGCGGTGGCGGTCCGCGAACTCGCCACAGCTGTACGTGACGATGTGCGGCTCACCCAGATGCTCCTCACCACCGGCGGCGGCCTCCTGGTCGCCGTGGTCGCCAAGTCCTCCCCGGTCGGCTGACCAGACACCCCGGCCGGCTGGCCAGGCACCCCGGTCGGGGTGACCGGTCCGCGGTAACACGATCAGGGCCAGCTGATCGTGCCGGTACCCGGTGGCTCCTCGGTGGACGCGTAAGGTGCGCTTAAGCGTGACATTCCTACGCCTTGGGGAGTAAATGGCACCGGCCGCACAGGAGTACCGGCGCTATGACGTCTACGACGGCGACCACGGCAACTACGGCGACCACGACAGCGACTTCGACACCTAATGACAGCCGCGCCGAGCCGCCGCCCGCCCCACGTGAGAGCCTGCTGCCCTACATCACGTTCGTCCTCGTCATGGCGGTCCTGGCCGGGATTGCCGGTTACACGCTGAACCGCCTGGTGGGGCCGGCGCACGGCGCGCGCTCCGCCCACCCGGCCGGCCGTACCGGGCGCCACCCCCTCCCCACCGGCCGCGGGAGGCGGCCTCGCCGGCCTTACCGCCGAGCAGGTGGCGATCCGGCTGGCCGGCGCGGGCCTGCCGCTGCACACCACCGTCGCCTACACCGCGGCCAGCGACCCCGATCGTCTCCTGGGCCGGGCGAACGGCTACACCAGCAGAATCGCCTTCAGCGATCCGCGGGTGGGCGTCAACGAGGTCTCCGGGAGCCCCGCGGACGCGATCGAGCGCGGCGGCCCGATCGAGGTCTTCGCGGACGCGGAGAGCGCGCAGCGGCGGGCGACGAAGCTCCTCACCGTCACCGCCGACAACCCGCTCGTCACCGAGTACGTCTTCGTCCAGCGCACCGTGGTGCTCCGGGTCTCCCTGGTCCTCTCCGAGGACATCGCCCGGGGATACGAGGCCGTGCTCCTGCGTCTCGCGGCCTGACCTCCCCTTCGCGGCCCGGCAACACCCAGGGGTACCCGGGACCCGTCTGGGGGTTCCGGGGTTCTACTCAGGCCGCCGGTGCCTGGGACGGCCCACCCGACAGCCAGGTCAGCAGGGTACGCACCCCCCACCCGGTGCCGCCCCGGCTGATCTCGCCGTCGTCGGCGTCCGACCGTGCGGTGCCCGCGATGTCCAGATGCGCCCAGGGCCGCCGGCCCGCGAACTCCCGCAGGAACAAGCGCCGCGGTGATGGAACCGCCCCCGACGTCCAGCGCCCGGCCGATGTTGGCGAGGTCCGCCACCGGCGAATCGATCGCCGCCCGGTACTCCTCCACCAACGGCAGCCGCCACACCCGTTCCCCGGCGCTGTCCGCCGCGGCGGACAGCGCCGCCGCCAACTGGTCGTCCGAGCTGAACAGCCCGGCGGTGCGCCGGCCGAGCGCCACGGCGATCGCTCCGGTCAGCGTGGCGAGGTCGACGATGACATCCGCGTCGAGCGCGCCCGCGGCGTAGGCGAGGCCGTCCGCCAGCACCAGGCGACCCTCGGCGTCGGTGTTCAGTACCTCCACCGTGGTCCCGCCCCAGCAGGTGATGACGTCGCCGGGATGCATGGCAGTCGCACCGATCATGTTCTCCGCCAGGCAGAGCAGACCGGTGACGCGCCCGGGCACGTTCAACGCCGGCAACGCGGTCATCGCCCCGAGCACCGCCGCCGCGCCCGCCATATCAGTCTTCATGCCGGCCATCGGGACGGCCGGCTTCAGGGAGAGCCCACCCGAGTCGAAGGTGATTCCCTTCCCGACCAGGACCCGGTGACCATCGGTGAAGCGGCCCGCCGACGAACCATCCGGCCCCGCCGACCCGGTGGATCCCGCCGATCCGGTGGATCCCGCCAACCCGGCCTCGCCAGAAATCCGCGGTGGCCCGTGATATTCGAGTTTGACCAGGTAGGGCGGCCGAGGGGAACCCTCACCGACGGCGCACAACCCCCCGAAGCCCTGCGCCAGAAGATCGTCGGGGCCGAGCAGGGTCGCGTCGAGACCCGCCGACGCGGCGATGCGCACGGCACGGTTCGCCAGCCACGCGGGTGACTTCACCAGACTCGGCATGTTGACCAGATCGCGGGCGATGTATACCCCGGTGGCCACCGCCCGCGCGGCGTCGACCGCGGCCGCCGCCCCAGGCTCGTCCGCCCGACCGGTGAGCACGATGACGTCGCCGGGCACGCCGTTCTCCGGCCCGGGCCGGCCGGCCGGGTCGGGCACTCCAGCGGCCCGGTAGGCGCCTAGCGCCAGGCCTTCGGTGAAGGCCCGCAGGCCCGGATCGCCGGGCTCCGCCACCACCGCGAGCCGGTCCGGTGCCCCGGCGCGGCGGGCGAGCGCGGCGCCCGCGGCCCGCCAGCCACCCGGTTGACCGGCGCCGATGCCGACCACGAGCAGCCGGGTCGGCCGAGCCGTCCGGGCCAACGGCACCACCAGCACCGAACCCGCATCGCCGCGCAGGGACTCGGACTCGACCAGCAGCGCGAGATCCAGTCCTAGATCGGCGCCGATGCCACGGGCAGTCTCATCGAACACGGGTCCGTTCTCGGACGACGCGAGGACCAGGGCGACGGTCGCGGGCTCGACGCCGGCGACGGTGGCGGACCGTAGGGTGACGCTGAGAGGAAGCCTGATGAGCCCGTCGATCGCCGGGCCTGGCGCGGAATCAACGATGCTCATGCCGGCCTTCTCGCCGGGACCGCCGGACCACGACGGGACCCGGCTGCCGCGGGACAGGCGCGAGGACAGCGCACACGGACGGACACACGGAGGTTAACCGACCGCGGTCTTCAAGGCATCCCCCAGCGCACTCGCCTCGTCGGCGGTGAGTTCCACGACGAGCCGACCGCCCCCCTCCAGCGGGACACGCATGACGATGCCGCGCCCCTCCTTGGTCACCTCGAGCGGACCGTCACCCGTCCGCGGCTTCATGGCCGCCATCGGTGCACCTCTTCCTGCCGTCGGACCTGCATCTGACGACGATTATCCCGTAGACCGGACCGCAAACCGAAACACGTCTCTGCGCGGCATCACAACAGTCGCCCGCCGCAACATCGAGAGGTGGGCGTCGATGTTGATGGCGGCGCCTGTACGTGTCCCTGCGTAGGCCAGATCGACCGGCTACCAACAGTCGATTGTAATGCCACAGGCAGCCGGCGGATGCCACGGACAGTCGGCGGCGATCACTCGTCGATCTGTGGCGAGCGAGTAACCCGATGCCCGTCCGGCGATGGCGCGGTGTCGACGCGCGCGAACGCGGCCAGCCGGACCAGCTCCTCGTCCCGCCAGGCCAGCTCGTCGGCCAGCCGAAGCAGGACGGCGTCAACCTCGGCCATCCGGTAACCACGCAGCGCCATCCCGAACCGCGTGCGGGCAATGTCGCCGGCTGTTACCGTACCGACAGGTAGTCCGGTGGGAGCGCCGTCCGGCGGCGCCGGGGCGAGCCGATCGAAGCGACCGACGGCCAGCGCGGCCACCGCGAAGACGACGGCGGCCACGATCACAATTTCGATGACGAGCACCACGCATCCGATCGTGCCACGGCCCGCCGATCGCGGTGATTCTGGCAGGCTGGCCCGGTGCATGCCGACGCTGCCCACCCGGCCCCGCTACGGCGGGATCCGCTACGACTGGGTCCGCGGACCTTCGAGCCGACCGAGCTGATCGTGATGGCGATCGTCAACCGCACCCCGGACTCCTTCTTCGACCGCGGGGCGACGTACGGTGCGGCCGAGGCGTTGGCTGCGGTCGACCGTGCGGTCGACGAGGGGGCGGGGATCATCGACATCGGCGGGGTGAAGGCCGCGCCCGGCGGCGAGGTGAGTGCGACCGAGGAGCTGCGCCGCGTGGGTGGCTTCGTCGCCGAGGTCCGGGCCCGCCACCCCCGGCTGGTCATCAGCGTCGACACCTGGCGCGCGCAGGTCGGACGGGTCGTCGCGGGTGAGGGCGCCGACCTGCTCAACGATGCCTGGGGCGGGGTGGACCCGGCGCTCGCCGAGGTCGCGGCCGAGTTCGACGCCGGTCTGGTCTGCACCCACGCCGGCCATCTGCCGCCGCGCACCCGGCCGCACCGGATGGTCTACGACGACGTAGTCGCCGACATCGTCGCCACCACGGTGGGGCTCGCCGAGCGGGCGGTGTCGCTCGGGGTCCGGCCGGATGCGATCCTCGTCGATCCCGGGCACGACTTCGGCAAGAACAGCCGCCACTCCCTCGAGGCCACCCGCCGGCTGCCGGAACTGGTCGCCACCGGGTGGCCGGTGCTCGTCGCGCTGTCGAACAAGGACTTCGTCGGGGAGACCCTGGACACCGGCATCGACGAACGCCTGGAGGGCACGCTGGCCGCGACCGCGGTCAGCGCCTGGCTCGGGGCCCGGGTCTTCCGGGCGCACCAGGTGGCGGCGACGTGGCGGACGCTGCGGATGGTCGCAGCGATCCGGGGCGACGTCGACCTCGCCGTCGCCCGCCGCGGCCTCGCCTGAGGACCGCCCTCGCCTACCCAGCCAGCTTGCCTATCCAGAGGGATTTTTCGGACACGAAACCCTCTGGATAGGCAAGGAACAGGAACGGGCTCAGTCGCCCTCGACGATCTCCCGCAGGGTCGGGGGCGGGGGCGAGGTGACGGTCGCCTCTGTCACACCCGCCTCCAGGAAGTCCACCGCCTCGCCGATGCCGGTCGCCCAGCGGAGGGTGTCCCGGGCGCGCGGGCGGACGAACCCGCGGTCGACCATCTCGTCGACGAGGATCCGCAGGTGGGCAAACACCCCGTCGGGGTCGAGGACCACCACGGGCTTGGTGTGCATGCGCAGGACCCCGGCGACCCAGACCTCAAGCAGCTCCTCAAGGGTGCCCAGGCCCCCGGGCAGAGCCAGGAAGGCGTCCGAGCGCGCGTCCATGAACGCCTTACGCTCCCGCATGGTCTCCGTGACGATGATCTCGTCCGCGTCCAGGTCGCGGACCTCCATCGCGACCAGCGCCCGCGGGATCACACCGACCGTGTAACTTCCGCCGGCCCGCGCCGCCCGGGCGATCGCTCCCATGCACGACACCGAGCCTCCGCCGGAGACCAGGGTGTGGCCGCGCCGGGCAAGCTCGGTGCCGGTCTGGGCCGCCAGCAGGACGTACGAGGGGTCGATCAGCTCGGAGGAGGCGCAGTACACGCAGATGTTCACGGAATATCCATACCTGCGGGCCGGGTGTGCCCGGCGGTTCCCTCCAGGATGATGCGCACGGCCTCGTGGATGCCGTCGGTGATCGAGAGGATCTGCAGGTCCCGCTCCTGGACCAGGCCGGCGGGCAGCAGGGTCGTCCGCATCCAGTCGACGAGTCCCGACCAGTACTCGGAGCCGATCAGCACCACCGGGAACCGGGTGACCTTGCCGGTCTGGACCAGGGTCAGCGCCTCGAACAGCTCGTCGAGCGTGCCGAACCCACCGGGGAGGATCACGAACGCCTCGGCGTACTTCACGAACATCGTCTTGCGGACGAAGAAGTAGCGGAAACTGACGCCGAGGTCGACCCAGTCGTTGAGCCGCTGCTCGTAGGGAAGCTCAATACCGAGGCCCACCGACAGGCCGCCGGCCTCCTGGGCCCCACGGTTCACCGCCTCCATCGCGCCCGGCCCCCCGCCGGTGATCACCGCGAAGCCGGCCTCGGCGAGCGCGGCGCCGAGCAGCCGGCCCTGCTCGTAGAACGGGCTGTCCGGGGGAATCCGGGCCGAGCCGAAGACGGTCACCGCCCGTGGCAGTTCGGCGAGCAGGCCGAAACCCTCGACGAACTCGCTCTGGATCCGCATGACCCGCCACGGGTCGGAATGGACGAACCCCGAGGGGCTGCGGGTGTCGAGCAGGCGCTGATCCGTGGTGGAGTGCTCCACCTGGCCACGCCGGGCAATGACTGGCCCACGGAACTGCTCCAGCGGCGGGATGCGGCGCTCGCGGCCGGTGGTCGGTGGCTGGGCACCGACAGGTGCGGGGTCGGAACCCGCAGAGCGTCCCACGGGCGTGTCGTCAGAAGAAGGCGCGGCGCCATCCTCCTCAGCAAGCGGTAGGGAGGGCGGCTCCGGGCTCGAGGACGGTGTCACGACGGCACCATAGGCCACGGCTCGGGCGTTGCGGGATGACGCCGCCCACGTCGGTGAAGCTGCTCACGCCGGTGGATCAGGACGCCCCCTCGCGGCGCAACAAGGCGAACACCGTGCGCCGGAGGACGTAGAAGTCCTTCGACTTCCCTTTTCGCGCGCATCAGTCATGTATCAGTCATGTGTCAGTGCGGGACACGACACGGGCCAGCACGGCGTCGCCCCTCGGCAGCCGGCAGTGGAACGCGCACCCGCTGCAACGCGGCGCGGATGTCGGAGTAAGAGACAGGTACC
>NZ_CDWTMO010000173.1:0-8122 GCF_977946435.1 Frankia sp. CgKIO3
CCCACCGCCCATGCCGAAGCCGGTGCCGAACCCGGTACCGAACCCGGAGACCCCCAGCGGTACCCCGTCTCCCTACTCCGATCCGAGTACGACGATCTGCCCGTCGGGGACGACGACGGACGCTGGTGGGCGCTGCACGCCCAGTTCGCCGGCCTGCCCGGCCGCGGCCACGGGCAATGCGGGCGGCCCCTGCGACCAGCACGGTCCGGCCTGCCCACCGAGCACGCCTCGATCGGCTGACGCGGCGGCGTCATCACCGCCGAACGGTGCCTGCCCACAACCCCGGTGCGCCTCCGGGCCGGCGTCGGTGTCGACATCAATGCCAGGTACAGATACAGGTACAGAATGTGATGGCGGCGGTCCCCAGCAATGCACGACGCCCGCCCCCGCGTTGCCGCTCGGCCTGGTCGACGCGACGCCCTGCCCCACTCCCACGGAGGACACGGAGACCACGTCACCTCCCATCACCTCGTCCCCGGTCACCGACTCCACCAAGCCGGGCTCCAATGGGGAGAAGGAGACCTCGGTTACCTGTCCGGACGGGTCCGTGCGCCGATCGGCCGACCAGTGCCCCTTGCCGCAGAAGGCCTGCCCCGGTTCGGTGGTCGGCGTCGCCGTGGGCGAAGCCTGCCCGCCGCCGCGGCCATCCCCGCCGGTCCCGGTCGTCTGCTGGGACGGTTCCGTGCGCGCGGCGACGCTCGACTGCCCCGCCGGGCGCCGGCTCTGCCCCGGCGGCCTCGCGGTTCCGCTCGACGAGCAGTGCGCGGCACCCACCCCGTCTCGCTGCCCGAAGGGGACGGTGCGCGTGCTGGGCGTGTGCACACCCGTGTCCGAGCCCGGCGGGTCCGAGCCCGGCGTGTCAGAGCCGGATGTGGGGGAGCCGGTGGCACGCGAGGCACGTCCCGGTGAGCTGTTGTTCGACCGGAGCGCCGTGACGGCTGGAGATACGCTGTTCGCCCGGGGTGCCGGCTGCAGACCCGGGTCGCAGGCCATGCTCACCGCGGGCGGCGAGCTGGTCGGACGGACCGTTGCCGACCAGGACGGCACGTTCGAGACCGTGGTCCAGTTCGCCAGCTTCCAGCCGGGTTACCGTCCGGTCACCGCCGCCTGCGGAGCTAACCTCACCGCCGGTATAGACATGGTGCTGGTCTCCGCGGACACCAGCGCTTCGCCTCCATCGGTGCTGCTTCCGCTCTTCTTGGCGCTGTCGTTCCTGGCCGTGCACTACCAGATAGCGGCCCGTGGACGTCGGCGCGCCAGGTCGCAGCGCCGTTAGGTGTCATGCGCCGCCAGACATTACCGGGTGTTGCCGGGTGTTACCGGTGCGGGTGGACTGCTGACCGACACCCTTGAGAACCTCGGGATCCTCGACAACCTCGGGCGGGAGTGATCATCTAATGTCCCACCCACCCGGCCGGAGTGGACCCGCGGACCGACCCGCGGATCATGCTGCCTCCGAACCGACCGAGGTCGGTCCCTATCGGCTGGTGCGGCGTCTCGGCGCGGGTGGGATGGGGACCGTCTACCTGGGGGAGAACACCGCCGGTGGTCTGGTCGCGGTCAAACTGATCCGGGCGGATCTCGCCCGGTTGGCCGAGTTCCGCAGCCGGCTCAAGCAGGAGGCCGACAACGCCCGGCGGGTCGCTCGTTTCTGCACGGCGGCGGTCCTCGACGTCGACATCACCGCCGATCCGCCTTATCTGGTGACCGAGTACGTCGACGGGCCGACGCTGTCCGAGGCGGTCGGCACGCGCGGCCCGTTAACCCCGGCGGAGCTTCATCAGCTGGCGGTGAGCATGACCACCGCGCTGATGGCGATCCACCAGGCCGGACTCGTGCACCGGGATCTGAAGCCGTCCAACATCCTGCTGTCCCGGCTCGGACCGAAGGTGATCGATTTCGGTATCGCGCGCGCCCTGGACTCCGCGACGGTACTCAGCGGGGATCGCCAGCTCGGGACGCCGGCGTTCATGGCGCCGGAACAGGCCTTAGGCGAGCAGGTCACCTCGGCGGCGGACGTGTTCGCCTGGGGCGGTATCCTTATCTTCGCCGGGACCGGTCGTTACCCGTTCGGTAACGGCCCTGCTCCCAGCGTGCTGTACCGGACGGTCAACGATCCTCCGATGCTTGACGGCTTCGAGGACAGCCTGCGGCCCCTGGTCTCCGATGCGATGCGCAAGGCAGCGGCGGAGCGACCCACCGCCGAGAAGCTCTACGCGCGTCTTCTGGACCTACGTGCCGAAGCCCCGATGGTGGCCAAGGGGCTGTCCCTGTCCGAGGTGACCGCGCTGATCCGGCCGCTGAACACGCCTCTCGGCGGCGCCTCCGGGACGCCGGCGAGCGACGCCGACCTCGCGGGTCCGGTCACGCCCGTCACCGGCCATCAGCCGATCGGACCCCCGCCGCCCGCGAACCCGATCTCGTTCCCGGGGCCGGGCATTCCCGGGGCATCATCCCGGTCCGGCCCGTCGTCGGTTCCGGGCCCGTCGTCGGTTCCGGGTGTGTCGTTCCCGCCGGTGGCATCGTCGGTTCCCGGCCCGCCGTCTCCGCCGGAGCCCTCGTCGGTTCCGGAGCCCTCGTCGGTTCCGGGCCCGACGTCTTCTCCCGGGCTAGGGTCGTCCTCGTCGGGGAGCGAGGCGTCACCGTCCGGGCCGGATGCCCGCTGGCGGCCGGGCGCCGGCTCGTCGTCCCGGTCCCGGGACTTCGCCGATGCTCTGGTGACGGTCTGGACCGATGACGAACACAGCCAGGACACCGGGCGAGGAGCGTCCCGGTCGTCCTCGTCTCAGCGGTCGTCCTCGTCGTCGCAGAGGTCCTCGTCCACCGCGCCACCGGGCCCGCAACCGACGTCCGCTGATCATCGTTGCCCTGGTGGCTGCCGTCACCGTGCTCGTGACGACGGTCGCCATCGTGTCCACCAGGGGCGGGGCCTCGCGGACCGAGACGAGCGTGCCCGAGGCGGTCGCCGAGCGGGCGCTGCTCCTCCAGGATGGCAACACGGGACTCGCCCGTCGGCTCGCGCTCGCGGCCTACCGCGCCGAGCCGCGCTCGGCCAGGACCCGGAGCGCGATGATCGTGCTGTTCGGTGCCGGGATCACCCCGACCACCATCCCCGTCGGGACCGGTGCCCTGCTGGCGCTCGCGGTGAGCCCGGACGGGCATTGGACCGCGGCGGGGAGCGACAACGGAACCGTCACGGTATGGGAAGTCGTCGGTCGGACCGAGCTGGTCCGGCGCACCTCCGTCTCGGTGTCGAGCCGCAGCTGGGTCGAGTCGCTGGCGTTCAACCGGGACAGTGGCCTGCTCGCCGCGGGCCACTCCGACGGCACGATCCGGCTGTGGAACCTGCACGCCCCCGACCAGATGGTCCGATGGTCGACCATCCAGGCCCACACCGGCGCGGTGCAGTCGGTGGCCTTCAGCCCGGACAGCAACACTCTCGGGTCCGCCAGTGCGGACGGCATCGTCGCGCTGTGGGATGTCACGGACCCGGCGCATCCGAAGCAGCGCGTCCGGGCGGACGGTCAGACCAGGGGAGCGCGCTCGGTGGCCTTCGCGTCGAACGGCACCCTGCTCGCGTTCGCTGGTGACGACGGCACCGTCCATCTGTGGAACATCCGGGACGCGGCGCGGCCGACCGCGGGTGGAATCCTGCGCGGGCACAGCCGTGGGGTGCGGTCCGTGGTCTTCACCGGCGACGGAGGCGTTCTGGTCTCCGGCGGCGTCGACGCCACGGTGCGCCTGTGGGAGGTGCGGTATCCGGATAATCCCGCCCGTGGCGTCGCCACCGGCTCTTTGGGCGGGGTCCAGAGCGTGGCCTTCGAGACGGGTGCCGACGTCGTCGCATCCGCCGGTGATGACGAGACGGTCCGGCTGACCGACATCTCCCGTCTGGACAGGCCGATCCTGCTGACCCAGTGGCACGGGCACACCCAGCCGATCAGCGCGATCGCCTTCGTCTCCGGCACGGGCGTCGTCGTCTCGGCTGGTCACGACGGGACATTGCGGCTGTGGGACGCCGAGCCCGGCCGGCTCGCGGACACCGCGTGCGCCGATCCGGCGAACCGGATCACCGCCTTCAGGGAGATGAGTTACCGGGCTTCCTGCGGTTGAGTTGACGACGGGCCGGCCGCCGGATTGCTAGTCAGGTCCACTGGAGCGGCCTGCCAGGTGAACCGTCCGGCTTTTCGACCGCAGGCGAGGGCTTCACCGTCGAGGGCGTGCTGGGTTACGTCCTCACGGGTTGAGATCCGCCGGAGGAGGACGTCGACCCGCGCCCACCGACGCACCGGTCGACGGGGAAGACTGGTTGGTGTGAATGCTGCAGAAGGCCGGGCGGTGCTGTCGGTCGAGGACTTCGGGCCCTCCTGGAAGCGGGGGCCCTTCGAGTTGGGCACGGACGGCCCGCAGGTGATCATGACCGGGGTCGACGGGTCGCGGACGTCGATGCGCGCGGCAGCCTACGCGGCCGGGCTGGCCCGCCGCCAGTCGTCCCGACTGGTGGTGGTCTATGTCGCGGCCCCCTCGGTGTGGGCGGCGATGTCCCCGGCGCCGGCCGGGGAGGCGATGCAGCAAGTGATTGACTCGGTCATCGGTGAGGTGCGCGAGGCGATCCTGGAGCGGTCCGAGGAGCTGGGCGTCTCCATCCGGTTCGTCGTGCGGGCCGGCGATCCGTTCGAGGCGCTCAAGCGGAGCGCGACGGAGGAACAGGCGGACATGGTTGTCATCGGGGCGTCCGAGAGCGCCGGGCACCGCCTGGTCGGTTCCCTGGCGAGCCGGATGGTCCGCGGCGGTCGCTGGCCGGTCACCGTCGTGCCGTAGGGCCCGGATGGTTGTCCGGGCCGTCCGGTGGGGGCGGATGGTCCTGGCGGCCGGGGCCGGCTCCCTCCCACCGGTACGACGGCCAGCATCGGCACCCGTCGGGCCAGTAACGAGGTCATCGCCGCACCCGTCGGCGGACTCGGCCGGAATCTCTCGACGTGGGGTCGCCGAAACCATGCCGAAACCGTGACAAAATAGCGATGGAATCGTGACGTTGCGTTCACTCGCCGGCTATGCCGACCGGCCCGGCCGTGCCGGGTTGATCCGCCCGTCCAGAGAGGCCCGTCGGGCGGCCAAACCGGGCGTCGCCGGGCGCGATGCTGAACAGTGTCGAATCCGACCTGTTGGGAGGCAGCGATGCTCCGTCACAGCTCGACGCCCGCGCATATCGTGGCGCGCGATCTATCCGTTGACTACGTCATGGAGGAGGGGGAGCGAGAAGCGATTCCCGGCACACTCCGTTACGACCCGGCTGATCCCTTCGCTGTCGAGTTGATCCTACGTCCCGGTGAAGAGGCCATCACCTGGATCTTCGCTCGCGCGCTGCTAGCCGAAGGGATCGAGGTTCCCGCCGGGACCGGCGACGTGCGCATCCGGCCGACGGCGTCCAAGGGGCGGTCGGTGATCACGGTGTCCCTGTCCAGTCCGTCGGGGCATGCCGATCTTGAGCTGGCGAAGTCGAAGGTCATCGCCTTTCTCGCCGACTGCCACGGGCAGGTTCCAGTGGGGCGGGAGAGTAACGGCATCGACTGGGACAACGAGCTTCACATGCTGCTGCACACCCGGAACACCTGACCGCTTCGGGTGTTCTCAAAGATCTCATCATGAACTCTGGTAATGACGATTCCTGTCCGCGGCGCCGGTCCGGTCCGCGGCGCGGATACGGGGAACCGTAGCCGTCCCCCGCCCGTGTCCCGCGCGTCCGCTCAGAAGGTGTCGGGCGCGCCTTCGATCGGCTGCCAGACCTGAATCTCCGGGGGTCCCTCGACGCCGGCGTCCCGCATGAGGGCGGCTATCTCGGGCTGATTGGTGAAGAACTCCTGGAACGCCTCCGCGGAATCCCATTCATCGAGGATGATGACCTGCCCGTCGCCGGCAAGGAAACGATGGTGCAAGGCTCCCACCTTTTTTGCCTGCTCGGCGACGGATGTGAAGATATCCGCCTTCGATGCGAACAGCTGCTGAAGAGCCGCTGGATCGACTTTCAGAGTCATGGCGACGATAACACTCATTTGAACCCCCATTATGTTGCCTGGCTCGGGTGACTATAGCGCATCGTCTCAGGACCCGGAAGACGGCTTGTCTGCCTCCGGGGATGCTGCGGCGTCGCCCCGGCACCGGTCAGACTCGGCGTTTGAACGCGGTGAGGGCGAGCGGCGCGAAGACCGCGGCCAGCCCCGCCGCCCAGACCAGCGCGTGCCAGGTCGGCGTGGCCATCGGGCCCGAGACCAGCAGGCCTCGGGTCGCGTCGGCCAGGGCCGTCACCGGGTTCACCTTGACGAACGCCTGCAACCAGCCCGGCATCGACGACGTCTCGACGAACACGTTGCTGATGAAGGTCAACGGGAAGATGAGGGTGAACCCGAAGGCCATCACCTTCTCCGGCTCCGAGACGAGCATCCCGACCAGCACGGAGATCCATGAGATCGCCAGCGCGAACAGGACCACGAGGCCGCAGGCGGCCAGTGCCTGCAGCGGGCCGGTCTCGATGCGGAAACCCAGCACGTATCCGAGGCCGAGCAGCATGGCGATGGCCCAGATCTGCTTGACGAGATCGGCGACGATGCGCCCGGCCAACGGCGCGGACCGGGCGATCGGCAGGGAGCGCAACCGGTCGAACACGCCCTTGGTGAGGTCGGCGTTGAGCCCCATGCCGGTGTTCAGGGTCGTGAACAGGGTGTTCTGCACGATGATGCCGGGCAGCGCGAACGTCAGATAGTCGGAGGTCGAGCCGGAGATCGCCCCGCCGAACACATAGGTGAACAGCAGGAAGAACATCAGCGGCTGCACGCTGAAGTCGAGCAGTTCCATCGGGTTGTGCTTGACCTGGACGAGCGTGCGCCAGGCCAGGGTCGCGGTGTGGCGAAGCGCGTCGAGCGGGGTGACCCGCGCGGCGCCGACCGGCTCGGCGGTGCCGTGCGTCGAGAAGCGTGGCTGGTCGGGGGTGGGCGTGGTCGGGCTGGTCAGGGTCGTCACGGCAGCTCAGCTCCTCGTCGCCGCGGGGATCTTCGCGGCCGTGTCGGTTGTGGTGGCGGCCTGGCCGGAGGCGGTGGCCGGGTGGCCGGTCAGGGACAGGAAGACCTCGTCGAGGCTGGAGCCGCGCATGGCCAGCTCGCCCACCCTCACCCCGGCGTCGTCGAGCCGACGGACGACCGCGGGCAGCACGGCGGGGTCGGTGACTCGGACACTGACGAGTGTGCCCGCCACCGCCGGGGCCGCGCCGACCACCTCCGCGACGGTGGTTGCCACCAGCGCCACGTCTGCGGCGTCGAGCGGGCGGACCTCGAGGGCCTGGCCGCCCGCCCGGTTCTTCAGCTGGTCCGGCGTGCCCTGCGCGATGACCCGGCCGTGGTCGACGACCGCGATCTCGTCCGCGAGCTGGTCGGCCTCCCCCAGATACTGGGTGGTGAGCAGCACCGTGACGCCCTGGCCGCCCACGAGGTCGCGGACGATGTCCCACATCTCGTTGCGGCTGCGCGGATCCAAGCCGGTCGTCGGCTCGTCGAGGAACAGCAGGCGCGGGCGCCCCACCAGGCTCGCGGCCAGGTCGAGTCGCCGGCGCATGCCACCGGAGTAGGTCTTCGCAGAGCGGTTCGCCGCGTCGTCCAGACGGAAGCCAGCGAGCAGCTCCCGGGCCCGCGCCTTGGCTGCGGACCGCGGCAGGCCGAGCAGCCGGCCGATCATCACGAGGTTCTCGGTGCCGGTGAGCATCTCGTCGACGGAGGCGTACTGGCCGGTCAGCCCAATGAGCTGGCGCACACGGTGACTGTCGTGCAGCACGTCGTAGCCGCCGACGAGGGCGGTGCCGGCATCCGGGCGCACCAGGGTCACGAGGATCCGCACGATCGTGGTCTTGCCCGCGCCGTTCGGGCCCAGCAGACCGAAGACGGTGCCGGCCGGCACCGTCAGGTCGACGCCCGCCAGCGCCGTCGTCTCGCCGTAGCGCTTGACGAGCCCGTCGGAGACGATCGCGGGGGTGGGAGGTTCTCGTCTGTCCGTCATGGGATCAGCATGCCGGCTACCACTGACACTTTGGCCACCCTGGCGGGACGGCGGTGACCGTCTGGGCTTGTCTTCCGCA
>NZ_CDWTMO010000174.1:0-7983 GCF_977946435.1 Frankia sp. CgKIO3
CTATCCCATAGTCCTATCTCGGATCTTTACGGTGGCTATCCTTCCGCTCGGCCTGCAAAATGTACCGTTGCCGCCTTCGTGATCTGCGCAGTGTCGCGCGCCCAAGGAAGAGCCGCGGATGGCACCGACGCCCTCCACTCGCCTCGACGTCGAGGCAGATCTGGTGTTTTCGAAGCCCGGCGCTTCCGCGCGCCGTCGACCGCTCAGCAGCCCGCCGACAGCGCACAGGAGCAGACCGCCGTGATCCGTCCGACCAGGTACCTGCCGCCGTTCCGAGCCCGCGCGATCGCCTACGTCGCTCACATCAGAGACGACCACCGGTCCACCTGGCAGGCCATCAAGACCGTCTCCGCGGCGCTCGGCGTCAGCACCGAAACGCTGCGCAGGTGGGTCCGTCACGCGGACACGGCACCAGACCGACAGGTGCAGACCCACCGCCAGCACGCCGATCTCAGACACCTGCAGGAACAGAACACCCGGCTACGCCGCGAGCTACACCTGCTGCGGACCACCGGTACCAGCCCCGCGCACCTGGCGGCCGACCCGACCACACAGGCCAGATCAGCACCTACGCCGAAAGCACCCCCACAGCAGGCCGGAATGCGCCCACCCAGACCGGCCGGCACCATGCCGGAGCAGCGGACAGCTGGGCCGACAACGGCCAGCATCCCGCCCCCGGCCATACCGCAGACCGCCGGCGATAGCCAGACATGAGCAGGAACGCAACCCGTCACCAGCGCCCACGACCGGCACCGGCCACGCTCTCCTACACCCGGCCCCTCCCACCGGTCCGCACCCTTCCCGCAGCGCGCGGCCGGCACCGACGAACGCCCCAGAGCACCTCCCGGTACCGCCGCCGTGGCCGCCACCGGCCCGCCCACGGAGGCGAAGCACCGGCTTCGTCCGTCGCGGGCTGATTCGCACCGCCCTCCTACCGGCCATGCTCGCCACGAGCCTGCTGCTGTTCTGCACCGCGGCCGGTCCCCGCACCCCTACCGATCAGCTCGACGCGAGCGGCGCCGGGCCGGTCCGCCCTGGCAGCTGAACGATGCCGGCGCTCGTGCCCGCTAACAGCGGGAGCACCCCGACAGCCGCAGCCGTCCCCACCATCCAGGTCTTGGCCGAGGGCTGTACACGGCCGGGTCACCTGGCGGTACTTTCACCGGGACGCAGCCGACCGACACTGCAGGTTGCCGGCCGGTCCGAGGTAGCCGGCTTCGCGCTGCCATGTAGGGGCCTCGGCCGGCTCGGTGGTGCGTCGTTACAGGTCGAACTCTTCGGGGCTGAGGCCGACCGCGAAGCACGCCTCGCGGACGACGGCCTGCTCGGTCTTGTCGAAGTCTCCGTCGGCGCCGCCAATGACGATGCCGATCTGGATGACGGCGCGGGCCTCGGTCGGCTTCTTCTTCACCTTCCCGATCTCCTGGAGGACGGAGACCTTCCCGAGGGCGAAGTCCTGCTGGAGCTTGGCCAGGTAGCCGTCGAACCGACGGTGCAGGTCGTCGGACGGGAAGTTGGTCAGCACGTCGTTCGTCGCGATCAGGGAGGCGACGCGCTGCCGTTCGGAGGGGTCGATGTGCCCGTCGGCGGCCGCGACGAGCGCGCACATCGCCATGCTGGCGTCCCGGAAGGCACCGCTTTTGAGCTCGTTCTTCTTCGCGGTGAGAGCTAGCCCTGCATCGTCTGCGTGGAGGCGCGCAGGCGGTCCCAGATCGGCATCGTGCTCCCTGACCTTTCTCAATGACAGGCGTCGAGGCCTTCCGGCCCCGAGCGCGGACAGTGACCACCTGTGTCGTATCAGAACTCGTGCGACGGCGGCCGGGAACGGACGATGTCCGTTTCCGGAAGGGCGGTGTGGCTCGGTTCATCTCGCCTGCCCGCCCGTCAGCGCGGGTGTCGGAGTGTCGAGCGGCAGGAGCCGGCGCAGCACGTCGTCGAGGGTGACCACACCGAGGGTGGTGGCGTCGTCGAGGACGACGGCGAGCTGGTTGCGGGTCTCGCGCATCTGGGCGAGGGCCGTGTGCAGCGGCGTGTCGCCGTCGAGCCGGAACGCCGGCCTGGTCAGGTCACGGATCGGCTCGGCGGCGCCCAGGGCGAGGGTGTCGCGCACGTGGACGACGCCCCAGTCGGTTCCGCCCCGCCGAACCAGAATCCGCAGGTGGCTGGAGGTACGGCTGGCGGCCTGCACGTTGCCGACAGTCGCGTCCGGCTCCACGGCCGCCAACGCCCGGCCTGGCGCGACCAGGTCGCGCACCCGCAGGTTCCGCAGGTCGAGCGCGCCGGTGAGCGGCGCGGCGTAGCTTTCGTCGAGCGCGCCGACGTTCGCGGAGTGCTCGACGAGGTGGCGCAGTGCCGCGGGGTTCTGACGGGAGACGAGGTGGTCGGTGGCCTCGACACCGACGCGGTGCAGGCACCAGTTCGCCGCGCTGTTCAGCGCCCGCAGAACCGGCCTCGTCGCCCACATGAAGCCCCGCATCGGCAGGGCGAGCAGGATCGCGGACTTCTCCGGGTGCGCGATCGCCCACGACTTCGGGGCCATCTCGCCCACGACGAGGTGCAGGAACGTGACGATCACCAGCGCGAGCACGAAACTGCCGGCGCCGGCGAACCAGGTCGGGGCGCCGAGGTCCTCGATCGCGGGCTTCAGCCAGTGGTGTACGGCCGGCTTGGTGATCGCGCCGAGCGCGAGCGTGCCGACCGTGATCCCCAGCTGAGCGCCGGCCAGGAGCACCGTCAGCGCGGCGCGGGCCGCGCGGCTGCGGCTGGCCGCGTCTTCGAACCGGTGTCGCTTCGCGGCGAGCAGGGCGAACTCGACCGCCACGAAGAACGCACTCAGCCCGATGATCGCGACCGTGCAGAGAGCAACGACCCAGGGGTTGTCCACGTCAGTCCTCCCGATCGCGGACCGGCTCGTCGAGCAGCTCCAGTCGGATCGCCGCGGGCACGTGGTTGTCGACATCCATCACGATGGCGCGCAGCACCCGCCGCGGCGCCTCGTCGTACAGCGCGAGCTCCCCTGGGTCCGGGGGCAGCGTGACGTCGACAACGGTCCCGGTCTTGGGCAGCGCGCCGTGAGCGGAGATCACCAGACCGGCGATCGTCTCGTAGTCGCCCGGAGGCATCTGATGCCCGAGCGTGCGTTCGACCTCGTCGATGTGGAAGCTGCCCGGTACCAGCCACGCTCCGTCGCCGATCGGGTTGGCTCCCTCGAACGCGGCGGCGGCGTCGTGCTCGTCGGTGATCTCCCCTACGAACTCCTCGGCCAGGTCCTCGATGGTCAGGATCCCGGCGAAGCCGTCGAATTCGTCCACGACGCAAGCGACCTGCGCCTTCTTCCTCGCCATCTCGGCGAGGGCGGCAGGTAGCGGCATCAGCGTCGAGATCACGAGAGCCGGCCGGACGAGCTCGCGGGCCGGGGCATCGTCGGGCGCGTCCATCACGTCAAGAAGCTGGACGATCCCGGTAACCCGCCCGTCGTCGTCGACGACCGGGTACCGGGAGTGCCCAGCGCTCATCAGCACCCTGACCTCGCCCACGGGGCGGTCCTGCTCAACGACGTCCACCTGCGAGCGGGGGATCATCGCGTGCTCCACGTCGCGGTGCGGGAAGTCCAGGATGCGGTCTAACATCAGCGATAGATCCGCGGGCAGGTCACCCCGCTCCCGCGACTCGGCCACGATGTGATCAAGATCGCGCGCTGAGGCGGCGTGCTCGACGTCTTGCACCGGCTGGATGCCGAGCAGACGGAGCAGCAGGTTGGACGACTGGTCGAACACCCAGACCAGCCAGCCAAAGACCTTCAGGTAGAGCAGCGTCGACCAGGCGAGCCTGCGTGCCACCGGCTCCGGCCGGGCGATCGCGAGGTTCTTCGGGAACAACTCACCGAAGACCATCTGAACGAAGGTGGAGAACGCCAGCGCCAGCACGGTACCGAGCGCGACGCCGACGGCCGTCGACAAACCGGCCCCCGAGGCCACGTTGCCCAGCGCGCTGCCGATCAGCGGCTCGGCGACGTACCCGACCAGCAGACCGGTCACCGTGATCCCGAGCTGGGCACCCGAGAGCATGAACGAGGTACGTCCGGTCACCTTCAACGCCCGTCGCGCCGCGGCGTCGCCGGCCGCCGCCGCCGCGTTCAACCGGGACCGGTCGACCGCCATATAGGCGAACTCCTGGGCGACGAAGTAGCCGGTCGCCACAGTGATGACCAGCACTATCAGGAGACCGAGCAGCAGCGACAGCGCCGTCACCATCGTTGTCGCCCCCGGCTCCCGGGTCTGTGCGGCTCAGCCGCCTCCGCCATCCTCCACCTTCCACACGTCGCGGACGACACCCCGCGAGACAACCGCCAGCACGCCATCGGGCGCGCGGAACCCACGCCCCCGAGGACCGGTGCCCGGCCAGCCAGACACTCCGCGCTGTTGGGCAGCGACAGGAACGCGAAGAACGAGGCAGCACGGGACCCGTCGCGCGTCGCTGCGACACAGGAGCTCGCCGCTTCCGGCCGACTCGCGGCACACGGCCCCGCGGCGCTTCACCACTTTCGGGCGCACAGCCGTATGTCGACTGTCGTCGCCGTGCACGCCGTCCGCTCCCGCAGATCCCAAGTCGACCACCATGGCCGCCGCCAGCACTGCGCTGGCACCGTCCCCAACGTACAGACCCCTCAGCGATTCCAGAAGCTACCGTGCGCCGCGCGGTGCCGGTGCCGTCGCCGGGCACCACAGGCCGAGCCAGGTCGGGTGACTCATACAGCCGACACCACCGCCCGAGGCAGGGTATCGGCTGGCGGAGAAGGGGTAATCCCCAGCTGACCTTGCTGTGATCTACTGGTGTTGGAGGCCGTCGTGGTCTGGACCATCATCAGCTGGATCGTGCTCGGCCTGGTCGCCGGCGCGCTCTCGCCCGCCTCCTCGTCCCCGGGCCCGGCCCCATGAGCATCCCGGTCACGATTATGCTCGGCGTGGTCGGCTCCTTCGTCGGCGGATTCCTCGGCTACATCCTCTTCGACAAGGACCTCGCCGAAGGCGCGCTGCAACCGTCCGGGATCATCGGGTCGGTCATCGGCGCCATCGCCGTACTCCTCCTCTGGCGCATGTTCACCCGTTCACCCGACGTGGCGCCTACCATCGTTGAACCTGGCTCGATGCACTCGCCAGCCCAAGAAGGTCTGCGCCTCCCGTCCTGGCATGCGGACACCTGGATACGACCGCGGGCAACTCGGCAGTGTCGATCCAGACCGGTCGGCGCCTGCCAAGGGTGCGTCCGGGAAGCATCCCCCGCTCTGCTCTCGGCAGGGATCGGCAGGAGGTGCCTGCATAGCGTGGTGAGAGCGAGCGCTGAGGGAAGTAGCGGGAGCCCTGCGGTCAGAAGCCGGTAGCCGAGAACGGCGCTGACGGCGAAGTGGGCGAGAAATACCTCGGCCGCCGGGCACGGTCCGGCGAGCGTGTGCAGGACAGCGGCGAGCGTCAGGGCGTGCAGTTGTGGCCGGGGATGACGGTGTCCGGAACGCCGCCCTCGCGTCCAGTGCGACGGGCAGGCCGGCCGCGGCGGCTTCCAGGTTGACAATGCGAGGAACAGGTGTTCAACCGCTAAATCCGCCATCCGGATTGACCGGCGAGGGGCGGATTTGCCGCCGAGTCTGGATACGTGGGAGGTTGCGGTGACGTGGTGACACTGTCCGCCTGTGTGCGGCGGCGTCAGTTCGGCTGGCCGGCGCGCTGGCCCGAATGGCTGGGAGCGCCGGGCTCAGGCCCGGCAGGAGCGTCCTCGATCTGTGCCGCTCAGGTGGGAGTGGGCTGGCGGGGCCGGGGCTGCTCGCCGTCGCCTGGGCGGGACGGTGTGGACAGCGCCGCCAGTTCGGCGTCGAGGGCCTCGCGGGCGGTGGTCAGCCTTTCGCGTAGCCGGGCCAGGTCGGTGTCCGGGCCGTCGCTGTCTAAGTCTGCTGGCCGGCGTCGGGGTGTCTGGGCGTCCTCGATCTCACGGGCCTCCTCCAGGGAGTTGATGACGACGCCGATGAGTAGGTTCATCAGGATGAAAGAACCGATCACGACGAAGGATCCGTAGTAGAGGATCGTCCAGCCTGGAGATCTCCAGGCCGGTGTGGACGGCGTCGCCGAGCCCGTCCAGGGTGATGAGCAGGAACAGGGTCAGGGCGGCGCGTCCGAGGGAGCCGTAGTGCTCGGGGTCGTCGGTAGCGAAGAACGTCCAGCCGACCATCGAGTACACGTACAGCACCAGCGTGCACAGCACCAGGAAGCTGAAGGTGCCGGGCAGGCTTCGGCCCAGGGCGGCGAGGATGATGCGCACCTGCGGCAGGAAGCGGGCGGTGCGCAGCACCCGGGCCAGCCGGGCCAGCCGCAGGGCCGTCGAGTCCTCCCGAGCCAGCGGAAGGACGGCCAGCGCGACGATGGCGAGGTCGAACAGGTTCCACGGGTCGCGGAAGAAGTCGCGGGGACGGTCGGCGTGGGCGGCCGCGCGCAGCGCGATCTCGATGGTGAAGAAGACCAGGAACCCGTGCTCGGTGGCCTTGAGCGGGCCGTGCCAGCGCGTGGCGAGTCCGGAGTAGGTTTCGATTCCCAGCAGGGCCGCGTTGGCGAGAATCGCGACGAGAACCGCGCCGTTGAACCACGCGGACTCCACGACACGGCGGGCCCGCCCGGCGAGAGCGTGGGTGATGGGCATCGAAGGGCGCAGGCCGGGTGTCCCGCTCAGCCTCGCGCCGCCCGCGTTACCGGGCCAGCTCCCGACCGGACCCTGCCCACGCCGGTTACACCTGCCATCGAGGCGTTCACTCCTTGCTGCGGACGGGGTCGAGGCTGCCGCGAAGAGCGACCGCGCCCAGAGTAGCCCGTCCGCCAGGCCATCGACACGGCATCCTGGACCGTCCCGCGCTCCCGCCGACGGCCACGGGGACGGCCACGGGGAGTGATCGTCCGTGGGTGCGTGGTGGGACACGTGTCGCTGGTTGGCAGTGGGAATCGTCCGATGAGATCACCCGTTGGGGTATCATGGGTGCGTACCCGTCATCCGCGTCGTGCTCGCCGGCTGTCCAGTGTTACTGACCCGTTCTCGGCCTGTGGAGGAACACGACGATGACGATCTGGGATCGGTTGCGGTCCTCTACGCAGACCATGCAGGGCCAGCTCACCGCGAAGAAGAATGATCTCAAGAGTGGCGCGTTTCGGGACGCGAGCATGGCGATGTGCGCGCTCGTCGCCGCGGCCGACGGCCACATCGACCCGGCGGAACGGCAACGGGTCGCCTCCCTGATCGCGACGAACAACGTCCTGACGAACTTTCCCGCCGACGACCTGCAGCGTAGGTTCAACGACTACCTGACAAAGCTGACACAGGATTTCGCGTTCGGGAAGGTCTCGGTCCTCCAGGAGGTCGGGAAGGTGAAGAAGAAGCCGTCGGAGGCCCGCGCGGTCATCCAGATCGGCATCATCATCGGCAGCGCCGACAGCAACTTCGACAAGACCGAGCAGGCTGTCGTCCGCGAGGCCTGCTTCGCTGTCGGCATCAATCCCGAGGAGTTCGACCTCTAACAGCTCTCGCCGTTGCTCCGCGCTGTCCGTGCCTGATTATCGGTCAATCGCCTACATCGTCGCTTCTGCTGGCAAGGTGAGGTTGCCGCTGTGTTCCAAGTCATCTGGATCGTGCTCTCCGGCCTGGTCATCGGAGCTCTCGCCCGTCTCGTGCTGCGCGGTCGGCAGAACATCCCGCTGTGGCTGACCGTCGTCGCCGGTATCGTCGGCGCGCTGGTCGGGAACACGATCGCCAGCGTGATCGGGGTCCGGGATACCGTCGGTATCGACTGGATCCGTCACTTTCTGCAGATCGGCGTGGCCGCCGGGTTCATCGTCCTGATCACCCCGGTCTGGGCCGCGCGGTCCCGCCGCGGCCCGGCATCTCGGGGTCGAACGCCTGACCTGGTGAGCCTCGTGGGTCGTTATCCGTGGTGGGCGAGGAGGACGTGGG
>NZ_CDWTMO010000175.1:0-7793 GCF_977946435.1 Frankia sp. CgKIO3
CGACCACCTTGATCAGAAACCAGGCCGGTCAACGCATCGAAACCCCATGTGCGGAAGACAGAACGAGGCCGAGCAGACCGCCACCGACGACCACACCGGTCCCGGTCCGGCTACCCCGCGCCGAGGCGAAGATCGCCTCTAGGTCCTCGATCGTGCGGTAGACATGGCAGCCGGTGGCCTCCCGGCCGGGTACCGGCGGGACGAACGGGTAGGAACCGGTCGCAAGCACCAGCACGTCGTACCGGTAGGTGCGGCCAGCACCGGTGGTCACCGTCCGGGCGGCCCGATCGACGGCGACGACCGGTTCACCGAGACGCAGCCGCAGCCGGGGGTGTTCGAGGAATCCGTCCTCGACGAGGCTGAGGTCCTCCGCGGTCGCCCCGGTGAAGTACGCCGAGAGGCCCACCCGGTCATAGGCGGGCCGAGGTTCCTCGGCGAGGACCGTGATATCCCATCGCCCCTCGACGTCGCGGTCCCGCAGCGCCGCCAACAACCGATGCCCCACCATGCCGCGGCCGACGACCACCAATGATCGAGAAGACATCCGCGCACCACCCGCATGTCCGAACCGATGGGTGCCGGTCCAAACGGGCACCCGCTACGACCAGAACCGTACGAACCCAGGATGTCAACACCGACTCGAAGTCAGGTCGGTCCGGATACAAGGCATGCACTCCACGACACGACGGGATGTGAGATGCCCGACGAACGCTCGATGCGGACGTCGTGAATACGCAACGGTGCCGGTTAACACCGGCGTTGCACACCGGCAAGCGCGTGGACATAGCCGTGTCCGATCCTGCGGTGACCGGGGGATCGGCGCGGGACCCCAGGCCAGGAGGTAGCCTCGTGACAACCCGTAGTCCCGGGTGGCCCGACATCGGCGACCGGTTCGGCGCACCCGGAACCGCCGGAACCACCGGAACACCCGGAACCACCAGCGCGCCCGGAACGTCCCCGGCATCGGCGACATCGACGGAGCCGGCAGTCAGCGCCGGGCTGCCACCGCTGCTCGGCTTCACCGTCGGGGTCACGGCCGCGCGTCGCCGCGACGAACTCGCGAACCTCCTCGAACGGCGCGGAGCCCGGGTGATCCATGCCCCGGCCCTGCGCATCGTGCCGCTCGCCGACGACAGCTTGCTGCTCGCCGCGACCCGGGAGTGCCTCACCCGGCCGCTGGACGCAGTGATCGCTACGACGGCAATCGGCTTCCGCGGCTGGGTGGAGGCCGCCGAGGGCTGGGGGCTCGGCGAGCGGCTGCGCGACCGGCTGGACGGCGCCCGGCTGTTCACCCGAGGGCCGAAGGTCACTGGCGCCGTCCGGGCCGCGGGGCTCACCGAATGCTGGTCGCCCCGCTCGGAATCCGGCGCCGAGCTCGTCGCCCATCTGCTCACGGAGAACCTGGCCGGACTGCGCATCGCGGTGCAGCTACACGGCGAGCCGTTGCCAGACATGGTCGAGGGACTGCGCGCGGCGGGTGCCGAGGTCGTCGAGATACCGGTGTACCGGTGGGAACCACCGGACGATCTGCGGCCGGTCCGCCGGATGGTCGAACTCATCGTCACCGGCGGGGTCTCCGCGGTCACCTTCACCAGCGCGCCCGCCGTGGTGAGCCTCCTACGGATCGCCCGGGAGATGGGACAGTTCGACGAACTGCTGACCGCGTTGCGGGGCGAGGTGCTGCCCGCGTGCGTGGGTCCGGTCTGCGCCGCCCCCCTCGAACGGCAGGGCGTGGCGACCGTGGCCCCGGACCGGTTCCCGGCTCGGAGCACTCGTGCGCACGCTGTCCGACGAACTCCCGCGTCGCCGGGGGCGGACCGTCGAGGCCGCGGGGCACGTGCTGCGGGTCCAGGGCGCGGCAGTGATCGTCAACGGCGAGCCGGTGATGCTCGCACCCAGGACCGCGGCGGTCCTCGACGCGCTGACCGAGCGTCCCGGTCGGGTGCTGTCCCGAGCCGAGCTGCTGCGCCGGACGGGCACGGCCGGGCTCACCGACGAACACGCGGTCGAGATGACCGTCGCCCGGTTACGCACCGCGCTGGGACCGGCCGGCCGCGTGGTCGAGACCGTCATCAAGCGGGGCTATCGGCTCGCGGTCGTGTGAGAGAGCACGCGGTAACTGCCAGGCCCCGGACCCCGGACCCCAGTTCCCGCGTTCCCCGTCGTCAGGCGCCTCGGCCGAGCCGCCAGCGCGCCGCTCGATATGCCCGCCACCCCGACTGCAGTCCTCGCCGGGCGCTGAGCAGGGCGTCGCGATGCCCCTGGGAAACGAGCCGAAGGATGTCGGCCGCTCCAGCGGCCCGATTGACGATCAATCGACTGATGGCGAACCGGGACAACGTCGGTTGATGAATGCGGTACCCGACCTCACAGGCCGATTCGAACCCGGCGGCCGCGACGACATGGCGCACCGACGCGCAGTGATAACCGAAGGGGTAGCAGAAACTGTCCGGACGCCGGCCGGTGCTCTCCTCGATCAGCCGCCGGCTGGCGGTGACGTCGTACCGCGCCAAGGCGGTCGGCACCACGTCGAGCTCCAGATGACGGTGACCGTGCGAGCCGAGCTCGATGCCCTCTCCGGCGAGCGCGGCGAGGTCGGACCAGTCCAGCAGGGGGAGGTTGCGCTCGGTGTAGCCATCCAGCCAGGTGGCGCGCCGGCCAACGAAGGCGGTCGGCACGTACAGGGTAGCGCTGGCACCGATCGCCCGCAGAGCGGGCACCGCGGTGGTGACGAAGTCCTCGAAGCCGTTCTCGAAGGTGATCACCACCTGGCGGCGGGCGGGATGCGCCAGCGCGTCAGTGAGACCCGTGAGGTGGTAACCGCTTTCGGCGAGGGCCTCGAGCTGCTCGGCGAAGGCACCGGGAGGGACCTCCCAGCGTCGGCAGTCCGCACTCACCGAATCACCGACGCCGTGGTACATAAGGACGGGCAGGGGCATCGTGGGCGCACCGTCGAACACGCCGGAGGCGGCGCCGGACGCCGCGGGCGCCAGGGAGGTCACGGCTTTCCCGTACCGGCGAGACTGGCCATCCTGCCCGGATTTGCACCGTTATTTCCACACAGATACATGCGTGCATTCACGTGCAGGGACACAGACCGCACTCCCTCCGCGACAGCGGTTCGCAATCGTGAACGACCAGGTGACACGGGCGTACATCCCATCGGGTGAAGCAGTAGACGGACCAGATCAAGACACCGAAACTAAAACATCGACCGGTCCGCGAACTACCCGGAACTCTACACGTGTATACCCGGCATGCCAATGGCGTCAGGAGATCCGGTGGAGTCCTCCCCCGACGCCGGGCCGGGCTGCCGGCCGAGCCTACGTCACACCGGCGTTCCCACCACGGCCGGATCTTTAGTCTTTTCACCGTTCGTTCCCCGAGAGGCAGGCAGCATTCGGATGCCGTCCCGGAAACGGGAGACCTCCGGACCTCCGGAACCGGAACGCCGGGCGCGTATCGTCCCGCCGGGCCACGAGCGCCCGGACGGTGCGGCGAGGATTGCCCGCTCAGCCCGGAACCAGGCGCATCCCGGGCGTCGGCAAAAGCTCCGAAGAACCCTCTCACGCCTGATTCTCGACCGACCGCCGCCACCGGATCTCCGCGTCGATGAAATCATCGAGCTCGCCGTCGAGAACACCGCTGGTATTCGAGGTCTCGGTGTCGGTACGCAGATCCTTCACCATCTGGTACGGGTGGAGGACATAGTTACGGATCTGTGATCCGAAGGAGACGTCCTGTGGCCCGCCGGTGATGCGCTGTTTCTCCGCTGCTTCCTCGGCCCGCCGCCGCTCCAGGAGCTTCGCCTGCAACACGATCATCGCGGCGGCCTTGTTCTGGAGCTGGCTGCGCTCGTTCTGGCACGTCACCACGATGCCCGTGGGCAGATGCGTGATGCGGACCGCGGAGTCGGTGGTGTTGACCCCCTGTCCACCCGGGCCGGACGAACGGAAAATATCGATACGCAGATCCTTGTCGTCGATGTCGACGCGGTCGGACAGCTCGACGACCGGGGTGACCTCCAGCCCGGCGAAGGAGGTCTGCCGCCGGTTCTGGTTGTCGAACGGCGAAATCCGGACGAGCCGGTGCACCCCGTGCTCACTGCGCAGCGTCCCGTACGCATAGGGCGCCTTGACCTGGAAGGTTGCCGACTTCAGACCCGCCTCCTCAGCCTCGGAGGTGTCAAAGACCTCCGTGGCGTAGCCATGCCGCTCGGCCCACCGCAGGTACATCCGAAGCAACATCGCCGTCCAGTCGGCCGCGTCCACCCCGCCGGCCCCGGCCGAGAGCTGCACGATCGCGTCCCGCTCGTCGTACTCGCCGGACAGCAGGGTCCGGACCTCGAGACCGGCGATGTCATTGGACAGCCTGGGAAAATCGGCTGCGGCCTCGGCGAGCAGATCCTCGTCGCCGAGGTCCGCGGCGGCGGCGATGTCGTCGAGACGGCGACGCAGCCCCTCCACCCTGGCGATGTCCCCGCGCGTCGACGACAACCTGCGGGTGACAGCCTGGGCCCGGTCCTGATCGGACCAGAGGTCGGGGTCCGCAGCCTGACGCTCCAGATCCTCGGCGCGACGGCGCAACCCCTCCACGTCGAGAACCGTCTCGATGCCGGTCAACGTGGCATCCAGCTGTTTGATCTCCTCGGACAGGTCGACGGCCATGCTGTTCACCTTACCGGCGGCACTCGGCGGCCACCGCCAGGACGGATCTTGCCCGCCCGGGCGGGAGCCGGCCGAGCTCGCATCGGCGTCGCGCCGAGCCCCGCGGCGACCTCCCCGCGGTCTCCCGACGGCATCCCGAGGACCTCCCGGCAGCATCCCGGCGGCATCCCGACCGGGAAACATCATCATGGCGAAACATGCAATGACTCGACGACACGAGGATGAAACATTCGCAGGATGCCACGAGAATTTCGGCCAACCGGCGCCCGCACTGCGGACAATCGTTGCGACGGCCCCAGGCAGTCAGGCGGTTCAGCCATCCGACAGCAATCTCCGACAACAACCGACGCCAATCCCTGAAGAGACACGTACCACATCGCCGAGTACGCACAACTCGGCGCGTCCGCGGCCCCCGAACGATAACGTCGAAGACGGCACTTCGCGCACGAATACGTGAACGCCGGGTTTCGTCGGGACAGTGCGGCCTCGCGACCATATGGGTGTCGGATGCGGAGAGATCAGCTGCAGAGAGCTCGGACGCATCGACCGGTGCGCGCGTGTACACCGGTCGATGTCGCCGGGACGGGACGGGACGAAGACTCGAGGACCGGCCACTACCACGGGGAAGAGGAGGAAGGCCGCCGTGAATAACCGGATCTGTCGTCCGAGCGATCGGATCACGCCGTTGGCGGCGGCGACTCACCGCCCCGTCGCGTGCCGGCGGAAGGCCGCGATCATTCCCGCAGGAGCACGGAGGGTCCCATCGTGTCGGAGGTCTCGGAGGTCGCGGACCGACGCTCTGTCCTGGTTGCCACCGGCCTCGCGGCGGTGGGCTCCGTGAGTCTGCGCGACGACGCATCCGGCCTGCACGAGGCCTGCATGGCCGCCCTGACCGCGACGGTCAGGGCCTACGAGACGTCTGATCTGATCACTACCACGTCCGCCCTGGTCTCGTTGGAGCGCACGACACAGACCGTGCCCCGGGAACACCGGCTGCGCGGCCGGCCAGCGCTGGAGTGGATGCGGCTGCACGCGGCGGTCACGACGGTGGCAGCCGCCACCGCCTACGACCGCGGCAAACACTCCGATGCCGCCGTGCGGGCCGACCGGGCCGCGGCGCTCGCCCGGGCCGCCGGGGACGGGCCACTCGCCGCCCGCGCCCTGGCCCTGCGCGCCCGGGTGGTCCGCCCGCACAGCCCGGCGGTGTCCCTGCAGATCGCCGGGGCGGCGGCGCGGATCGCGGGGCACAGCTCCACCCGGGCCCTCATCGCCGGGAAGGTTGTCACCAGCGCCTGTGCGGCGACCGGCGACCGGGCGGGCGTCCGGGGCGCCGTCGCCAGAGCCTGGCAGACGATGGAACGGCTCGACGACACCGCCCACGGCTCGCCGGGTTTCTCGCTCGACACCTACTCCCCGGCGGATCTTGCCCTGGCCTGCGCCGAGGCCCTGACCACCGTCGGCGCGGCCGACGAGGCCATGCCTCACCTGGAACGCGCCGCGACGTTGATCACAGGTAGCGGCCAGACGGGCATGGTGGTCTCGGTGCGGATGGCGCAGGCCCGGGCCGCACTGGCCCGGGAGATCCCGGATCGCGACGAGGCAGCCCAGCACGCCGCTCAGGCGGTGGCGCTGTCTGCCGGGCGGCCGGCCGAATGGGTGGCCCGGCTGGTCCGGGACGTGTCGGATCTAGCCGAGCGCCGCACCGGCCACGGTCTCGACGATCTCCTGGACGCCACCTCGACCTGGTTGCATCAGGGGTCGGAGGAAAGCCAACAGGTGGCGCGCACGCAACCGGCGCGGTTCGGCGTTCCGGCGCCGGCCGGCGTCATGGTGCAGCGGGCTGGCGGACCACCGACTGTGCCTGCGCTCCGGCACGTACCGTGACCGGACCCACCCCGAGGGAGCCCACAACCGGAAGATCGACCACACGCGTGCCCTCCACCTCCACCGTCGTCGCGTCGACGAGGATGGAGGTGAGGGTCGTGCGGCCACTCGGATCGGCCCGGCGCTGGTACTGATCGACGGTCGTGGCGATATCGGCGAGGGGCAGGCGCTCGAAGGCGTCGGTGGCGGTGTAGATCGCGTTCTCGTCGATGCGCTGGGCAGCAGCCAGCGCGGCGCCGTCGGCGGCCGAGGCCACCGACCGGCGGGCGAGGTAGATGGCGGACACGTCGGTCACGACGACCACCAGCATCGCCACGACCATGAGATACCCCAGCGTCAGCACGAGGATGGTCCCGCCGTCCGCAGGACCGGCTCCGGGCGAGCGGACGGCCGGGACCGCCCAGCCGGCGCCGGGTACCCGGACGGACCGCCCCGACCCGCCAATGCCGAACGCACGCAGGAAACGGGGCACCTGGATTCCGCCACTGGTCACGGGCACACGTTCTCCTCGCGGACACTCCCGGCACAAAGCTAGACGGGCGAGGGTAGGAATCTACCATCCTGCCTGACGACCTCATTGCATCAGGTACGTCCCCTGGGACGAGGAACGTCCGCGCAGAGGCCCTCGATGAGGGCCGCGACCCCGTCGAGGATGCGTTCCAGCCCGAAATCGAAAGACCGGGCGGGCGGCCCATCGCCGCATCGGCCATGAGCATGAGCAGTTCGTCCTTGACGGAGATGTAGCGGTAGAGCGACATCGTCGCCGCGCCTGGTTCCGCGGCAACCCGGCTCATGGACAGGCCGGAGATCCCCTCGGTGCGGGCGACCTCGATGCCGGCACCGCCCGGGTTGCCGGCCACGACGTACTCACCCAGCGTGGCAAGGTGCGGCGACGCATCAGCCTGACCGGCCAGTACGCCGCACTCGACAAGGCGCGGACCGGGGAGGAGAACCTGTGCCTGCTCGACGAGCTCGCCATCATCGCGGCCTCGCTCCTGCTGGCCGGTGTCCTGTTCAGCCGCCGCACGCAGTGACGTCCGGGCCACAGGCAAAGCCTGATCCGGATCAGCCGTTGCGGCATGCCGCACGCGGTGGGACGTCGGAACCGGAAAATAACGCCATCACTTCCTGCATCAAGCCGAAAAACGCGCTGCCCGCCGAATGCGGGCCAACACCATCCTGCCATACGGCGCGCGGACAAAGTACTCACCTCACCCCTGACGATCGCGTACACCTCTAGGC
>NZ_CDWTMO010000176.1:0-7787 GCF_977946435.1 Frankia sp. CgKIO3
GCACCGGCCACGCCCTCCCCCGACGCGGAGACACCCGTCAGTGGGGCATCAGCCTGGCGTCGGCGGCCGTGGTTGTCCCGGGGGCCGGAGACCGTCATCCGCCGGGGCACCGATGAGGACTACCGCACGCACGTCCACGAACAGGCAAGCCTGACCGCGCGGCTGGAAGAGACCGACCGGCTGCGCCGCGATCTGGTCGACACCGTCGCCCACGAGTTCCGTGCCCCGCTTGCGGGTATCCGCGCTGTCCTGACCGATGCCCGCAGCGGAGAGGCGGAGGGCGGCACGCTGGCCGGCCGGCTCGACACAGCGATCGACAGCACCCGCCAGCTCGAGCGCCTCCTTGAGAGCATGGTCACCGCGACGACCGCCGCGCACACCGACATCAACGCCAGCGATTTCACCGCGGCTCTCGCCGATGTCCAGACCGTGCTGCACACCACCCACACCGGCTGCCTGGTCGTCGTGGACGCCCCCGCACTACCTGTCCGGATGGACGGTGCCACTCTGCGCCGGCTTCTGGGTGACCTCGTCGACAGCCGGGGCCCCGGTTCAGGCGCCACAGCAGTGGACCGATCGCGACGGCGGTCAGCGCGAGACAGACCCAGAAGGCAGGCACGACCCGCAGGAACCGGTGCCAGAGGAAACGGGCGGTGAATGGTGCCCGCAGGTGGCTACGGGTGATCAGGAAGCCGCTGAGGAGGAAGAAGCCGTCCACGGCAAATGTGCCGAGGTCGGGGGCGCCGGGCAGACGTGTCAACGGGTCCGGTTCTCCCCGGACGAACAGCCATGAGTGGGACACGAGCACCGCGCCGGCCAGGATGAGGCGCAGCGCGTTGAGGTTGTTGCGGTGAGGATCGAAGGCCGCGGCCAGCGTGCCGGCCCTGGGTGTGGGTGTGGGTGTGAGCACGGGTATCGGCTCCGCTGTGGGGCTTCGCTGGTGGGGGACCCGGCGGGGAGACACGGCGAACGGTGGGTGCTGATCGGTCATGCGGTGTGGTCCCTTTCCTCCGGACGTTCCTTTCCCGCCGGACATCCGGTGCCGGGGACGCTGCTCGGCCGCCCGCCTCGCGGGCGCTCGTCACGCACCGGCACCATTCAACCCTAACGTAAGGGTAGTGTTTGCTGTGCGTGTCATGATGTATACGAAAACCGCATCCGGTGACGTGTTCCGATCGGACCACCGTTTCCCTGTGCCGCGTGGTCCGGCCGGCGGCCCCGGCCCTCCCCGGGGCAGGCGCTCGATACGTCGTTCCGTCCGAAGCCGGTCCGATGGTCAGGGGACGTGGATGGTCAGAGCAGGTGCACGCCCCGGCCGGGTGCGCATCGTTCGTCCGAAACGTTCGTCCGAGCGTATGTCTGGCGCGGGGAACGGCAATCTGAACCGTGCCCGATCAGGCCGGTGCGGCTGGGGACCTGCGGCCGGGCATCACGCCCCGTAGGCACCATCGCGCCGAGCATGGGCGACATGGGCGACATGGGCGATGTGGGCGTCCCACAGCACCGCACTCGAGGACAAGCCGCGCTGTCGTAGGTCGACCTACTGTCGTAACTCGACCTATAGCAGGTGCCACACTGGAGTGTATGGCTACGACATCTATGCAGCTGGACAGCGGGCTACGCGACGAACTAGCGGAGATCGCCGAGCGGGACTTCCAGGGCGTGCCGCTGGGCGAGGCGGTCCGGCGCCTGGTCAAGGAACACAAGATCAACCGCATCATGCGGCGGTACGAGGAACTGCGCGCCAACCCCGAGGAGTGGGCCAGCTACCAGGCCGAGGCGCGGCTGACCGACGACGCGGCCGGCGACGGCCTGCCGGATGCACGTGAGGAGTACCCGGAGTACCACCGGTGAGCCGGGCGCTGAGGCTCGCGCCCTGGCAGGTGTGGCTGGTGGACTTCGGTCAGCCGATCGGGCAGGAGCAGGGCGGCCCGCGCCCGGCCGTGGTGGTCGGCTCGGCGACGCACTGCCGGTTCCCGATCGACATGGCCCTCGTGGTGCCCCTGACCGCGCGTGACCGGGGCCTGGACCATCACGTGCGCATCGACTCGCCCGAGTCCGGCCTGGACCGGCCGAGCTGGGCACGCACCGAGGAGATCACGGCGGTATCCACCCAACGGTTCACCCGGTCCACACCGCTGGGCACCGCGTCGGCCACCGAAATCGCCAAGCTGAGCGAGTGGCTACGCGAGATGGTCGCCTTCGGCTGACCCGCCGCGGGTGCGGCTGGCGAGTCGCGCAGGTTCGCCACGTCACCTCCCCGTCCCGTTCAGCCCGACATCAGCGTTGCCGCCGCAGCGTCCAGAACAGCCAGTTCCCGGTGGCCGCACACGTGGCCACGTCTCGTGGCCCGGTCGCGGCACGGCGGCGCGCCGGCAGGGGTTCGCCCCGGTGCACGACCGCGGACCGGTCCCGGTCGACTGACTATCGCGAATGATTCCTCTGAGCCAGGACGGCGCCGACCTCACCGCGCAGTCGATCCGCCCGCCGGCGAAGCTCGTCCGCCCGGATGTCGAGAGCACGCCGCGCGGCGAGCAGTTCCCTTTCCGGCACGGCATCGTCCCCCAGCAGGCCCCGCTCCCCCGGTCGGGACCCGTTCGAGGGTCGGGGCCCGTTCGAGCCCACCCGCCCGGCGACCGGCCGCATCCGATCGTCGAACCGGTGCCGTTCGTCCACGAGGCTCGCCAGCTCCGCGCCAATGCGGTCGAGGTCCCGGCGCAGCCGGCGGCGCGCGCGGCGCAACGCCGGCCCCGGGACGCCGGCCCGCCGGCTGCGGCGCAGGTCGGCGCGCAGCCGCTCCAGGTCATGGTGCACCTGTTCCTCCAGCCGGGACAGCCGCCCCTGGGCCTGCCTCGCCACCAGCCGCGACATCTGCCCGGTGATCAGCGGAGACGTCGCCAACGTGCGGACACCCGTGACCATCACGGCCAGTCCGAGCACCTCACCGACCAACGCGAGGGGCGCCAGCCGCAGGTCGCCGCCCAGCAGGGCCACCCCGATCACCACCCCGGCCAGCGGCTCGCTGCTCACCGCGGCGGGCAGCGACGCCGGCAGCGGCGCCATCTCGTAGGCGCTCTGCAGCAGCAACGCACCGACAATCGCCGTGGCCACGACCGACCAGGGCTGCCAGGACACCAGGACCGCATCGATCCCGCGGGTGGTCAGCAGGTGACCGATGCTGCTGGTGAGGGCGGCCTGTATCGCGGACAGCAGGCCCACGGCCGTGGCCAGGATCGGGGCCCGCCGGGCAGCGGTGAGCCGCCGCGTCCCCCACACCGCACCGCACACCAGCCCGCCGGCCACCGCGCCGGTGAGGACCCAGCCGAACGTCGAGACGGCCCCCGGATCGCCCGGGTGCGGATCTCCGGCGATCAGGAAGAGCACGAGGCCACCGGCCGTCGCCGCGGCCGCCGCCCAGTCGCGGCGCGGCACCGCCCGCTGCGCCAGCAGGGCGGCGAGCGGCAGGGCGAACAGTAGCTGGCAGATCTGCAGGGATTCGACGAGGGCCACCGCGCCCCGGCTCAGCGCCGCCGCGGCCAGCACACTGCCGACCACCGCGACGGCGACCCCGACATCCCACCACGGTTGCCGCACCAACCACAGCAGCAGCCGCAGCCGCAGGACGTCATCGGGCGGCGCCCGGAAGGCAACCCGCTGCTGGATCACCGCGGCCACCGCGAAACACACCGCGGAACCGAGGCCGAGCAGATAGGTCGCCACTCCTCCTCTCCTCCTCGATCCCGCGACGTACCTTCCCGGGGAAGGCCAAGGCCTCACACGGCCGGCCCGGTGCGGTCCGGCAGCTCAGATCCCGCTCATCATGCTTGCCGGATCCAAGATCAGGGAAATGACCCCGGCCGGGACCACACCTTCGTCCGCCGCCGGGTAGCACGCCCGGGCTCGGAGGATCCGCGCGGGCGGGGAGGTCACTCACGGCCGACGGCACGGGTCTGCTTGTGGAGCTGGTAGATCCAGGGCGGGATCGTCGCCCAGAACACAATGACGTTACCGATGATCACCCCTTTGGCTCCGCCGAGGAGGAGGCCCGTGACCGGGCCGGCGAGCAGGAAGGGCGTGAAGAAAAGATTGATCCAGAAGGTGAGCCTGGTCCGGCCGAAGGCGTAGAGCACGGCGACCGGTCCCACCGACAGCGCCGGCCCGGCCTGCGCGATCATCGCGAGGAGAAGGAGTTCACGGGTCTGGCTCCAGGTGTCGCCGAGCAGGGCCGCCCCGAAATCGTCGGGGAGGATCAGGAAGATGAGGGTCCACAGCACGCTGGAGGCAACCACCAGCGCGGACACGGCGTAGGCGGCGCGGATGATCCGACGGGCCGGGGCGCCCCTGCGGCGGGCGAACTCGGGGATCGCGAAGCTCATCAACGCGACGGCCAGGTTCGTCGTGGGGGCGAGCAGGGTCTGCAGACCGCGCAGAGCACCGACGAGCGCTGGCGAGCCGATCCCGGCGATGATCAGAATCGACGTCTGCTGCGCCCCCTGGACCGTCACGAACTCGGCGGTCATGAAGCCGGTCGTCTCGCGGTGACCAGCGAACCAGGCGAGCGCCCGCCGCGGGGCGGGCCAGACCCGATGCTGCCCGATGCCGACCACCGCGGCCAGCGCCGCGGCGGCACCCCAGACGAGGACCATCACCGGCGCGCCGCCGGCCGCGGCCCGCCCGCCGATGGCCGCCTCCGGCCCGCCAATGGCCAGCAGGACGATGCCCACGCCCATCCCGGCCGCCCAGACGAGATCGTTGACGACGGCGCGGAGGGGGCGTCCCTGGGCGAACGACGTGTAGCGCCAGGCGTCCTGCACCAGCAGGGCCGGCATGACCACACCCATCGCGATCAGGTTCGTCCCGACCACGCCCTCGAGGACGCTACCGACCGCCATCAGGCCGGCGCCCACGACGGCACCGAGTACCAGGGCCAGGCCGGACGCGGCGCGAGCGGCGGCGCGGAACGCGGCCGGGGCGGCGGCGGCGTAGCTGATCCCCAGGGGCGCCGTGGCAGCCGCGCGCGACAGGCCGACGACGATCGCGAAGATCGTGTAGGCAATCGCGAACGCACCGAACTCGGTCGGGTCGACCCGGCGGGCGATGATGAAGTTGATCGCCGCGTTGGTGCCACTCGACACGACCTGGTCGACGATCGTCCACAGCGCGTTGATCCGGCCGCGGGACCGGGACGGGTACGGATCGGCCGCCGGTAGATCCGCCACCCCTGGACCCGCCGCGATCTGCTCACGCGTGTCACCGTTGGTCAGACCGTCGGTGACGGCAGGGCCGTCACGATACGCCCACCGCGGTCCGCCCACGCCGATGACCCTATCGTGACGTAAAAGTCATCTTGGAATCCCCCGCCTCAGGCGGAGAGCCATCAGCCCCAGGCGGAGAGCCATCAAAGGCCGTCGGCGAGCTCGCGGATCTGCTCGATGAGACGCACCCGCTCCAGGTGTGTCGGCGCCACCGGATTGACCGCGAGCGTCGTGACCCCGGACTCCGCGAACACGGCGAGCCGCTCGGCCACCCAGCCGCGCGGCCCGATCAGGGAGAGCCTCTCCAGCAGGCCGGCCGGCACCGCGGCGGCGGCTTCCCCCTTACGGCCCGCGAGGTAGAGGTCCTGGACGAGCTTCGCCTCCGCGGCGTAGCCGTAGCGGTGGGCCAGGTCGTTGTAGAAGTTGCGGCCCCGCGCGCCCATGCCCCCCAGGTACAGCGCGACCTGCGGCCGGTCGGTGTCGCGCAGCGCGGTGACGTCGTTGCCGACGGCCAGGGAGGCCCCGGCCCAGACGTCCAGGGTGCCGAGCGCCGGGTCCCGCCTGGCCGTACCGGCCCGCACCGCCTCGCCCCACACCTCGTCCGCGCTGTCCGGCAGGTAGAAGGCGGGCATCCAACCCTCGGCGAGCTCGGCGGCGAGCTCGACGTTCTTCGGGCCGAGCGCGGCCAGCACGATCGGGATCCGGTCCCGCACCGGCCGGTTAATGATCTTCAAAGGCTTGCCGAGACCGGTCCCCCGCCCCGCGGCGAGCGGGATGTCGTAGTGACGGCCGTGGTACTCGAGGACCTCCCGGCGCCAGACCTTCCGGCAGATCTCAATGGTCTCGCGGGTCCGGCCCAGCGGGGCATCGTAGGGGACACCGTGGAAACCCTCGATGACCTGCGGCCCCGACGCGCCGATCCCGAGGGTGAACCGCCCGCGCGAGACGAAGTCGAGGCCCGCGGCGGTCATCGCGATGAGGCTCGGGGTGCGCGTGTAGAGCTGCATGATCCCCGAGGCGATCTCGACGCGCGAGGTCCGGGCGGCGAGGAACCCCAGCTGGCTGACCGCGTCGAAGCTGTAGGCCTCGGCGACCTGGATGACCTGGAGCCCGGCCTTCTCGTAGTCGGCGAGCCCCGAGACGGTCTCCTCGAAACCTCCGCTGTACCCCAGCGACATCGCGATGCGCACGTACGCCACCCCTCCGGCCAGCTCCCGCCACGGCCCCGTCGACCCTGGCGTCTCACCCTCTGAGTTTGACTTCGGCTGCGGTTTGGGCATTGTCGATCATGTTTGGGGTGTCGGATTTGGAGAACTGGGGCTGGGAGAGTTGTCTCGTTTTTTTATGATCTTGAATACGGATGATCGTCAACACCGTTGATTATCTTGCTGTTCCCGTGCACCCGTCCGCGGCCTCGCCGGGTTCGGCGTGGATGCGGACGCCCGTTGCGGGCGGCCGCATCCACGCCACCGATTCTGGATGATTTCCGCGGCGATGGAGACGGCCGTCTCCTCGGGCGTGCGCGCGCCCAGATCCAGTCCGATGGGTGAGCGCAGCCGGTCGGCGTGGGTGCGCCGCGACCCCATCGCCCCAACATATCCGGCCGGGGAGCGCAGCGCCGCGCGCAGCACCGGGAGGTCGAATCTGGGGTCGTGGGTGAGGACGCAGATCACCGTGCGCGCGTCGACCTCGGTGCGGGCGAGGAACGCCGCCGGTCGCTCGCATACCACCTCGTGGGCGTCGGGGAACCGGCGAGGAGTGGCGAAGACCGGCCGCGCGTCGCACACCGTCACCCGGTAACCGAGGAAACGCCCGATGCGGACCACCGCGGCGGCGTAGTCGATCGCCCCGAAGACCAGCATCCGCGGCGGGGGCGCGAACGAACGGACGAACACCGGTACCGCGTCGGGTCGCCGCTGCCCGTGGCGGCCCCCCTGCCCGTGGAGACCGTAGTGACGCAGGCCGCTGAGCCCGGCCGCGAGCATGCCACGGGCGTCGTCGACCGCGGCCTCGTCGAGCCCGGACACCTCGGACACCTCGGACGCACCCGACGAACCGGCGGTCCGTTCCGGCCACACTACGACCTGGCTGCCCAGCCGCTCGCCACCGGCCACGGTCAGCAGGGCTACCGGCTCGTCGGCGGCGATCGCTGCAAGGACCGCGTCGAGCGGCGATGGCCCCAGGTCCGGCTGGCCCGGTGGGGGCGACAGATCTGACCCGTCGGGCAGGTGCGGCAGGTGCGGCGTAACAACGAGATCGATGACGCCGCCGCAGGTGAGCCGGGCGGCGAACACGTCGTCGTCGCAGATCCCGTAGGTCTCGAAGGCCGGCGCCCCCGTGCGGACCACCTCGGCGGCCACCTCGTACACGGCGCCCTCCACGCAGCCGCCGGACACACTGCCGACGACCTCGCCGTCGGCAGCCACGGCCATCGCCGCACCCGGCTGGCGCGGCCCGCTGCCCCGGACATCGACGACCGTGGCCACGGCGAACGCGGTGCCCGCCGCCCGCCACCGGCGCAGGGTACCGGCG
>NZ_CDWTMO010000177.1:0-7697 GCF_977946435.1 Frankia sp. CgKIO3
CTCCCCGGCCTCGAACAGCAACCCCGCCCCCGCCGGGATCCGGCCGTGCCGCACCGCTATCCCCGGGGTGTCGAGCAGCCCGAGCGTCCCGACCGGCACTGCGGCCACCTCCACCGCCCCCGGGCCGGCCTGCGTCGTCCGCCACCAGGCCAGACGATCCCGGCCCCGCACCGGCACCTCACATTCCAACCGGGCAAAGTGCTCGTCCTCCCACCGGCCCACGCCAGGACCCCCCTCGTCTCGTGATCACAACAAGGTGGCCCCGGGCAGGCCCCACCCCGTGGAACAGCCCGCCCGGAACCGTTCACAGCGCCCGCCGAGGACACGAAGGCCAACCCGACCAGAACCGCCGGGCATCACTATCGGCCACCGAACCAGGCATCACAGTGACCGTCGGGGCGCAGGGGAACGCCGCCACCATGACGGCACGGCACGGCATCCGCATGCCATCCGTGCCTTCCTGATGCCATCCCGTGACATTCGAGGCCGGCGGTCGGAACATGGCACCTGACCAGGACCTCAGACCCCGCCAGACAGTCGGAAGGACCGCTGATGGCCCCGCCCCGCAGCGACACGATGCTCGCCCGACTAGTTCATGATCGGAACTGGAGTTACGACGACTTCCGCCGTGTCTTCGACACCACCACCCGCACACTTAGCCGGGAAAACAACGATCTTCGGGTGCCGGAGCCACTCAGCGACCGGCAGGCGAAACGGTGGATCGCCGGCCAGGTAGCCACCAGGCCCTATCCGGCGGCATGCCGGGTGTTGGAGGAGATGTTTCACGTTTCCGTGGAAGATTTGCTGACCCGGAATCCCACTCGCTACCGTGAGACACAGGCCATAGCCCCGCCGCCCATGCTACCACGTCCCGTCATGGTTCCCGCTCAGGCGGAGCCCAGCAGCGGGCCGCCCCGCGAGGAGATGAGTCCGTCGCGCCGCCGTGACCTACTCGGCACCGGCATCCTCCTTGCCGCCAGCACCGCCACGACTGGCGCCACCAGCCGCGCCGCGCAGATCTCCCGCGCCATCGCCGCGTCCACCCCGGACCCCCTCACAGTGTCGCCCAGCTCCACCAGGGCATCCAACGCCTCACCCGGATCTACTCCACGACACCGCACGCGGATCTACTCGGACCCGTCGAACAGGCGTGGGACGATGCGGAAGCCCGGTTGGAAACCAGAGTCACCGGCACCGACCGTCGCGACCTCGAACTCCTCGCCGGCCAATACGCCTTCTACCGTGGTCGACTCGCCTTCGACATGGGCGATGACGACGGCGCGTTGACGTTCTTCGTCCTCGCCGCTCAACACGCCCAGGCAGCCGGTAACCCACTACTTGCCGGATCGGTTGCCGCCATGCGCTCCGCCGTGGCCTTCTTCGCCCGCGAGTTCGAGACCGCTGCGGACATCGCCGCCCAGGCCCAGCCGCAGGCGCACCCCTATATCGTCCCGCTCCTCGCCTGCGCACAGGCCCGCGCCTACGCCATCACCAGCCGCGAAGACGAAGCACTAACCGCCTTGCGGACCATGAATGATCATCTCTGGACCGGCAACCGCCTGCCAGGACCTTCACCGATCGACGAAGAGTCCAGCGAAGCTTTCAATGCGGTGGTACTCGGCTATCTCGGCAAGGGTGACGAAGCCGAGCCACACGCCCGCGCATCGTTGGCGATGCTCAGCGGAACCGGACGGTACGTCAGCACCGCCGGCACCCATCTCGCACTCGCACGGGCCTTCATCCACCGCACCCACCCAGACCCCGAACAGGCAGCCACCGCAGCAAGTGACGCCCTCATGATCGTTGACGGCAAGGAAGTGACCAACGGCCCGACCTTCAACCGGGCCGCCGGTATTTGGCACACCCTCGCCCGCAACGAGGAGTGGGCACGGCTCGAACCCGTCCGCGACCTGGGTGAACAGGTCTCATCTGAGCGCCGTGCGCTCCCAGCAGGCCCAACCATCTAGATCGTCGCCAATGTTCTCTACCCCATTTTCAAGGGCGACCTTCGGCCGCCGCGGTGGGCCTGCCGCACGCGCCGCGCGCCGCCGTGCGCGCCGCGCCTACGGGATCGCCGCACCCGGCCGGGGCCCCGCCTCCCTCCGGTCGGCACCCCGGCCGGAGCGTCGTCCCGTCGGCCCGTCGGAGCGTCAGGCCCCCCGCCAGGGGGGTTCGTGACGATCGTGACGATCGGCGGTGAGGGTGCCGCTGGTCCACGCGGGTGGTCGACGGGTCGAGCGAGGTCCGGCGAGGGTAATGCCGTTGCTGGTTGTTGGGGCTCCGCCCCAAACCCCGGCCCTCGCTCTGGAGGAGGGGGGAGATGCCGCGTACGTCCGCTGATCTCCTCCGCCGCCCGGACCCCTGAAGGGCTACGCCGGAACCTCCCACCCGCGCAAGGGACGCACAGCACCCAGCACGGGGACGTGCCGTCGGCGCCCTTGCCCGGCCGGGAGAACCCGACGTAGGGCGCAGCCGCCCGACCGACGGAGGAGATCAGCTCAGCCCGGGGTCTATGAAGATCAAAAACTGGGTCGGGTGACGTCGCAGCCACCCGACCCGATCCTGATCATTTCTTAGGTGAACAGCGAGTCGACGAGAGCGCAGCCCACCGGATCGCCCGTATCCAGGACGTCACGTACTGCAAAGACGCGGACCCCCGTGCAGCGCAGCATGCCCAGTACCGCCATGCGCCCCGCTTCAGTGGTGGCCAACCGGTCGATCGTGTCGACGACCACCAGGTCGTAGGCGCCGGAGTGGACGAGCCGGACGACCGCCGCCCACTCATGCAGCCTGTCACCGGTCTGGTAGACTGTCCCACCGGCCTGCCAGGCCCGTGCCGAGCATGCCGCAGCGAACACCGCCCGCTGATCATCCCGTTCGGTCACGCTGACGTCCTGACGAACGAAGTTCAACGCCCGCGCCAGCCCCGGCATCACGCATCCTCGCCGGATGCGCGGCAAGCCGACACGCCGTCCGACGCCTCAAGCAGACCGAACCACACCGCATCAAGGACCGCGAGGCTGTTAGTGCTCGTCACGATGCCGATCATCGCGGACAGGTCACGCAGCGCCGACGCCGCGGCACGAGGTTCCCGGGCGGACCGTCGTCCAGCTCAGCCGCCACCAATGCCAGCGCCTCGCGCACCCTGGCAATCAACTGATCAACGAGGTAGGCGCTCTGCCGCACCGGATCATCTGGCATAGTAAACATAGGTTCCGCTCCTGATCTGGCAGGTTGTGGGACTCAGGCCCGGATCGGTGTTCCCGCACCGGTCGGGCCGCTTTCGTTGCTGTACCTACATCATCGCAAACTTTGTATAGGTTGTTGAAGGCCGGAAACGGCAAACGGCCAGCAACCCCAGGCGAGGTCACCGGCCGCCGCACGGTAGCGGGTCTTGCGTTACTCGCTCTTTGTGATCTCTCGCTCGTCTTCCGATCGGGTGCCGTGCCAGATGGACGCATACGTAGCCTGTACCGCCAGATCAGCCCACCAGGTAGCCGCCTCACGATCCGTGCTCATAGCGTCGACACAGACCCGCATGCCGCCCGGAAACACGAGTACCGGCCGACGGACCTGGAAACCCGGTATGATCGGCGGCATCTCGACTGCCGGAGGTTCCGCCGGATGCGCCATCAGCACCACACTAAGATCCGAACGCATGCCGTCCGGCAGCCGAGACTCACCATCTGAGATCATGGGCATAGGTCACGTTCCCTTCCAGGAGGATGCGAGATCAAGGCCCTGGCGGAGAGAGTGGGAGCTCACCGCCAGGGCCGCCTATTGGGGCACCCCAAGAGTAGCGAGATGCTTGGGATGCCGCAATAGGCTGTAGCCCATGGGCGAGAACGACCTGTGGACGACGGGCGATATTGGACGACGTCTCGGCATCACGGCCGAGCGTGCCCGCCAGCTTTCCCACCGCCCAGACTTCCCCGCACCGCATATCGATCAAGGTACGGTCCGTCTCTGGCAACCCGCCGACGTCGAGACATGGATCACGCAGTACCGACCGGCAGCCGCCAAGAGCCAGCCGCAGCCCTAGGCCCCAGCCATGCCGAGTCGTTGCCCTCAAGGATCAGCCAAGACCCGAGAGGACGACTCCGCCTAGCATGGCCAGGCATGACCGACCAGAGGTAGCCCGCCCCCCGTCTAGATCACGAAGGGGAAAATGTGTCTTCGCCGATCCCTTGCGGGATAAAGCGGACACAAAACCCTCTGGAGAGGCAAGTCTCCCTCGTTGCCGCAGATCTTGGACTCGCGACGAAGAGTCCTAATGTGACGCAAAGCACACCGCTGGGACGCAGCGTCGGCCCATTTCAGTGAAGATCGGCACTCAATATCCTAATGTGCCAGGAAGCGGCGCCACCCTCGACGTCGAGGAACCAGGACATGGCCCGAGACGGACGGAGGGCGCACAGTTGCGGATTGCGTTGTTGTCGTACCGGAGTCTGCCCACCTGCGGTGGCCAGGGTGTGTACGTCCGACATCTGTCCCGCGAACTGGTCGCCCTGGGGCACCGCGTCCAGGTGGTGAGCGGGCCGCCGTACCCGGTGCTCGAGGAGGGGGTCGGCCTCACCGAACTGCCCAGCCTCGATCTCTACCGGGACTCCGACCCGTTCCGGTGGCCCGGACTGGCCGAGTTCCACGGCCTGCCGGACGTCGTCGAGTTCGCCATGATGCGGACCGGCCAGTTCTCCGAGCCGCTCGCCTTCAGCCTGCGTGCCTGCCAGGCCCTGCGTCCCAGGGCATCCGGGGGCCGACCGCCGTTCGACATCGTCCATGACAACCAGGGGCTGGGATACGGCCTGCTGGCGCTGCGGGCGGCCCTGCGCCCGTACCGGATCCCGGTCGTGGGCACCGTGCATCATCCGATCACGGTCGATCGCCGCCTGCACCTCGCCGCGGCAACCACCTTCACGTCCCGGCTGGGCCTGCGCCGGTGGTACTCGTTCCTCCTGATGCAGGCCCGGGTCGCGCGGGGGCTGGACGGCATCGTCATCCCGTCGGAGAGCTCCCGGCGAGAGATCATCGCAGACATGAACCTCCCCTCAGCGGTCATGCACACGGTTCCGTTGGGAGTCGACGCCGACGTCTTCACGCCGGCACCCTCGGGCAATCCGGCGGTTCCGGGCCGTGTCGTCGTTGTGACCAGCGCCGATGTTCCGCTCAAGGGCCTGCTCGTCCTGCTCGAGGCGCTCGCGAAGCTGCGGGTGGATCGCTCGGCGCACCTGGTCTGCGTCGGCAAGGCCCGCGAAGGGGGAACGGCCCAGCGCCAGGTTGCCGAGCTGGGCCTGGCCGACGCCGTGACGTTCCGTTCCAACATGCCGGAACTGGAGCTGGTGGACCTGTTGCGCTCCGCCGAGGTCGCGGTCGTTCCCTCGCTGTACGAGGGGTTCAGCCTGCCCGCCGTCGAGGAGATGGGCTGCGGGATCCCGCTGGTCGCCACCACCGCCGGGGCGCTGCCCGAGGTCGCCGGTCCGGACGGGGAGGCCGCATTGCTGGTCCCGCCGGGGGATGCGGGGGCCCTGGCGGACGCCATCGGTTCCCTGCTCGACGACCCCGAACGACGGGCCCGAATGGGTGCCGCCGGGCGCCGCCGGGTGGAGGCGCGGTTCTCCTGGCGGGCGGCCGCCGCGGCCACCGCGGACTGGTACGCCGAGCGGATCGCGGCAGTCGGCGGGACGCCCACCTCCCCCTTCCCGGGACCTCCCGTCCCGGAACTGGGATCGGCGGCCCGCTGGGCGCCGCCCGTCCCGCCCTCCGGGATGCCGGCACCACTGTCCACACCAGCCACCGCAACGCCAGCACCGCTGTCCGCACCCGGCGCCGGGGCGTCCGCACCGGCGTCGTCGACGCTGACCGGCTGACGGCCGACGCATGCTGACCGTCGACTTCGACCGGTTTCCCGTCTCCGCGGGCTGCCGGCTGCTCGACCTGGGATGCGGCGCCGGGCGGCACACGTTCGAGGCGTTCCGACGGGGCGCCGAGGTCATCGCGCTGGACTACTCCGCCGACGAGGTCGCCGGCGTCAACGCGATGCTCGCCGCGATGGCCCTGGAGGGACAGGCTCCACCCAAGGCGAAGGCCGCCGGAGTACGCGGTGACGCGCTGGCGCTGCCGTTCGCCGACGGCACCTTCGACCGGATCATCGCCGCCGAGGTGCTCGAACACCTGCCCGCCGACACGGCGGCGATGGCGGAGATCGCCCGGGTGCTGCGGCCCGGGGGATGGGTGGCGGTCACCGTCCCGAACCGGTTCCCCGAGCAGGTGTGCTGGAGCCTGTCGACGGCTTATTACAGCGTCGAGGGGGGCCATGTCCGCATCTACCGCCGGGACGAGCTTCGTGACCGGTTGACCGCGGTGGGACTGGAACCGGCCGGCACCCATTTCGCGCACGCCCTGCACGCCCCGTACTGGTGGCTGCGGTGTCTCGTCGGTGTCCACGACGACGGCCATCCGGCGACGCGGCTTTACCACCGGCTGCTGGTGTGGGACATGATGCGCCGTCCCCGCATCACCCGCCTCGCCGAGCGGGCCCTCAATCCGATCATCGGCAAGAGCATCGTGCTGTATCTGAGGAAGCCGGAGGTAACGCGTGCGGCCGGTTGAGTCTGCTCCGGTCCTGACCCCCGAGACGCTCACCGCGACCGCGACCGCGATCGCCGTTGTCCAGGAGCCGGACGGCGCCATCCCCTGGTATCCCGGTGGCCATACCGACCCGTGGGATCATCTCGAATGCACCATGGCCCTCGACCTCGGCGGCCTGGTCGACGCCGCCGACGCCGCGTGGGCCTGGCTGTGTCGCAACCAGCGGCCGGATGGATCCTGGGCGACGAGCTACGTCGGCGGCGCGGTCAAGGAGGACTTCGCCGACAGCAACCAGTGCGCCTATGTCGCCACCGCAGCCTGGCACCGCTGGTTGGCCACCGGTGACCGCGCCTTCCTCACGAGGATCTGGCCGGTCGTCGAGGCGGCCCTGGACTTCGTCGTCGATATGCAGAGCCCGACCGGACAGATCTGGTGGGCCCGGTCGTCGGACGGTGTCGACTACCCCGAGGCCCTGCTGACGGGATGCTCCAGCACGTTGCACAGCCTGCGCTGCGGGATGGCGCTCGCCGCCCTGGTCGGGGAGGTGCCACCGGCCTGGGAACGGGCGACCGGCGCGCTGCGGCACACCCTCGTCGCTCACCCGGAGTACTTCGCCCCCCGCGACCGGTGGTCGATGGACTGGTACTACCCGGTGATCGGCGGAGCGCTGCGCCGGTCCGCGGGTCGGTCCCGGCTCACCAGCCGGTGGGACGACTTCGTCGTCGACGGTCTGGGTATCCGCTGCGTGGCTGACGAGCCCTGGGTCACGGGGGCCGAGACCTGCGAACTCGCCATCGCCCTGCATCTCGTGGGCGAGACCGCCGCGGCGACCAAGTTGGTCATGGACATGCAGCACCTGCGGCACGCCGACGGGAGCTACTGGACGGGCTGGCAGTTCGAGACCACGACGTTCTGGCCTGCCGAACAGTCAACCTGGACCGCGGCGGCGGTGATCCTCGCGGTCGACACGTTGGCCGGCGGGGTCACCGAGACCCTCTTCCGCGGCGACGACCTCCCCGAGGGGACCTGTGTCCTCGACAAGGAGTCCGACGAGCCTCGGCAGGGCGGCAGGCGGCTTCCGGAGCCGCGGACGGAGGTGGGGACGGAGG
>NZ_CDWTMO010000178.1:0-7693 GCF_977946435.1 Frankia sp. CgKIO3
CACCTCCCCCGCCGACCGGGCGGACCCGCGGGCACGCGCGCCCCCGAGCCCTGGCGTCACCGCCACGATAGAAACCGGCAAGGGCCGCAGGGACCTGACGGTCGCGATCATCACCGGTGCGGGCGGCACGTTCCGCTCCAGCATGGCGGATGCTGCAACGCCGCGTCCCGGTCCACCCGGCCCTGCTGGCCGCATCCCGGAACTCCAGCCATCCCGCCACGCGTGCCCGCCTAATTACGACATGCACCGTAATTCGAAGAGCCGAACTGTTCCGCACCCAAACCTGTTGTACGATGAATCCGCAACGAATTCTCCTTCTACGAGAAGGACAAGGAAATAACGACCATGACCACTATTGCCACCGAGGAGCGTATCTCCTGGCAGCGCGCGACAATCGAGGAGCACATCCGCCAGGAGAATGCCAAGGATTGGGAGAAGGTCTACGACACCTTCCTGCGCGATAAGCGCGCCTTCTACGACGTCGTCCCGCTAAACGCCCGCTACGAAGGAATCAACGGCGTTCAGGAGTTCTACGAAACGCTCGCTCTTGCCCTACCGGACTTCATCGTCACTGTCACCGGAGAATACGACCTCCCCGGCTACTCCTGGCGAGAGGTGACCCTGGCAGGGACACATCAGGGCGAGTTCGCCGGCATCGCCCCTCAGGGTCGTCCGGTTCATTTTGAAGGCGTTGTGCTTTACATCTTCAGTGACCAGGAACCGGACAAAATCATCGCCGAGCGCGCGTACTGGGACAACGACTCGATCTTCCGTCAGATAAAGGGGGAGACCGATGCTCCGCGCGGCGGCGTGGGCCTGACTGACCGCGAACCCATCCGAACGGCCATCGCCTGACCCGAACCCGCGGGCAGAGCGCGCCCTCGTCGCGCGAGCACCGCCGTGCCTCTCCCTGGACGCGGCCCCTCCCTAAGGCCGGCAGCACCCCCGCCAAGACGCCGCCAACCAGGGAAAACGACGGCGTTCAGGACACCGGGGGCAGCTCAGGGGGCCGGGTGCAGCTCCGTGCGCAGCTCGTGGCTGCCGTCCGGCCGGGAGGCCTCGTAGTACAGCCGCCGGCCGCCGTCCGGGAGCTCGACCACGCTGACGTAGCGCAGGGCGCCGTCCCCGTCCGGACAGACCGCGACCGGCTCGGTGCCGACCGCGTGGAACCGGTCGACGGTCACCCCGACGGCGAGGCCGGTGCGTTCCGCCCAGTTCTCCGCCGCGGTGGCCCGACCGTCGTACAGGGCGACCGGCTGGGAGCCGCCCGTGAGCACGGAACTGATCCGCACGCCGCGGGCGTCCCAGCAGCCGGGCCGGGGCGCCAGCGCCGTTCCGGTCCAGGTCCAGGTCATGCCGTCCGGGCTCGTGGCGTGGCGGCTGTCCATCCGGTCCGTCGCCAGCGGGTCGTCGAGCAGGTGGCAGGAGGCCCACAGATGCCACTGCCCGCCGTAATGGACCACGACCGGGTCCTTGACGGCGAGGCTGGCCGGATCTCCGGGCAGGACGGTGCGGCGGCGGGCCGGGTCGAACGCCGCGGGGTCGTCGGCCTCCAGCAGGTCCACCCACCAGTGCGGGCTGCCCGGAGCCGCGCAGCTCACATAGAGCCGCCATGATCCCTGCGGGGTCACCACCAGAGCGGGCCGCTCCAGGCTCTCGGCGCCGAACGGGTCCCGGGGCACGACGGCGATCTCGGTGAAGCTCTCCCCGTCGGTGGAGCGGGCGATGACGACGCCGAAACCCCGGCCGATCCCGATGGGACGGCGCAGCCGATAGGCCAGATAGAATACGCTATCCACCGTAATGGCGCACGGCGCGCCGGCCCAGTACCCCGGGCCGTCACCGGGCGGCGCGACCACGGTCACGGCAGGCCTCAGTCCGGGGAGCGGTACGGTCGTCGCCACCAGGTGCTGTTTGCTCATTACCACGCAGCAACCCTACCGGCGGGGTAAGGATGACGAACGTTCCGTTCCGTTCACGCCGTCCCGCCCTGACCGCTACCATCTTGAGGTCCCCGGTCGGATTACTGGAATATGCGAGGTGCGTACCCCGGCCCCGGGGCTGCCTACGGCCGGATCCGCCCGCGGCCGACCCCAGTCGCTCATCGACCCCAGTCGTCCAGGAGCGCCCGTCATATGGCCCTTCCCGACTTCCTCGTGATCGGCGTGCCGAAAGCCGGAACGACGGCGCTGCACGCGGCACTCGTCCGGCACCCGGCGCTGTTCCTCCCGTCGGCGAAGGAGCCGAAGTTCTTCCTGTCACAGGGGCCGCCGCCGGCCCGGGGCGGCCCCGGTGACGCCCAGACGTACCAGGAGCACGTGTGGCGGCGGGCCGACTACGAGGCGCTGTTCGATGCCGCTCCGGCGGGGACGCTCAAGGGCGAGGCTACTCCGTTCTACCTCTACGACCTGGACGCCCAGAACCGGGTCAGGCGGTTCCTGCCGAAGGCGCGGATCATCGTCATGCTGCGCAACCCGGTCGACCGCGCGCATTCGAACTGGACCCATCTGTGGGCGGCGGGGCTGGAGCCGGAACGTGACTTCGTCCAGGCCTGTGCCCTGGAGCGTGAGCGCCGGGACGCCGGCTGGGCCCAGTTCTGGCACTACGTCTCCCTAGGCCTGTACGGGGAGCAGCTCAGCCATCTGTTCACCCTGTTCTCCCGCGACCAAGTCCTGCTGCTGCGCTACCGGGACCTGCGCGACTCCCCCGCCGCCACGCTGGACCGGGTCTGCGAGTTCCTCGGCGTCGAGACGGGTCTGGTGGACCTGGTGCCCGCCGAGAACGTCACGCCGTTCGTCGCGGACACCCCCGTGAACAGCGTGCTGCGCGCGGCGCTGCGCACCGGCGGGCGGATCGGGCATCACTTCCCGGTTCCCGTGCGCAGGACCTTCCGCGGTCCGCTGCTCACCGCGTTGCAGCGGCAGAAGGGCGGGCGCCCGAAGCTCACCCCCGAGCAGCGCCGCGCCGTGCTGCCGTATTTCGTCGACGACATCGCCCGCCTCGAGGAGATCACCGGCCTGTCCTACGCCGACTGGCTCACCGTGGGCCTCGAACCCGAGGTCATCGACGGGCGGGGCCGGCGACCGACGGGGCCGGCCGAGGTCAGCCGAGCGATCGTGGGTCGGCGGGCACGTCGACGGCGTGGGCGTGCAGCGCCTCCAACGGGATGATCTCCAGGGCGCGTTCGTGCGTCGAGGCCAGCACGACAGGCGCGGCGGCCCCCGCCTCGTAGGCCTGCAGCCACCGCACCGCGACCACGCACCAGCGGTCACCCGGGCGCAGGCCGGGGAAGGAATACTCGGGTCGGGGCGTCGACAGGTCGTTGCCGACCTGCCGCTGGTGCCGTAGGAACTCGGTGGTGACCACCGCGCACACGGTATGGCTGCCGAGGTCCTCCGGACCGGTGCTGCAGCACCCGTCGCGGTAGAAGCCGGTCACCGGGTCGGTGCCGCAGGGCTCCAGTTCCCCACCGAGAACATTCCCTTCATCTGCCACATCGACAGTTTCTCCCACTCGTCCGGTGGCGACACGGCAACCACCCGGATCGGGCCCGCAAGGTCGCTCACCGCAGCTGTGCGGGCAGCACGTCGGCGTGCACGATGGTGAGGGCGCTCACGGCGCGGGTGAGGACGACGTAGAGCCGGCGCAACCCCTGCAACGGCCGCGCCTCACCCGCCACGATCGCGGCGGGTTCCACCACGATGACATGGTCGAACTCCAGTCCCTTGGCGAGCGAGGCGGGCACGAGGCAGGCCCGCCCGGGTGGGGTGTCCCCGTCGAGCGGGACGATCGGCAGCCGCGCGGCGTCCAGCGCCGCCGCGAGTGCCGCCACCTCCCGGTCGGCCATGATGATCGCCAGCGAGCCGGGGTGGGGCAGGGTCCGGCGGGTGTGGTCGACCACCGCGGCGGTGAGCCCCTCCGGGGTGGTCGGGGCCGTCGTCAACGCGCCGCGCGTGGTCCGCGCCGAGATCGCCGGGCGCAGATCCGGGGCGATGTGGCGCAGGAGCCGGTTCGCGAAGTCGAGGATCTCCGCGGGCACCCGGTAGCCGCGGGTCAGCACCTCCAGGTGCGCCGTGGGTTTGCCGAGATGGGCCAGCAACGTCGGCCACGAGGTCGCGGCCCAGCCGGTGGTGCCCTGGGCGATGTCCCCGAGGACGGTGGCGGAGCCGTCCGCGCAGCGGCGGCCGAGCGCGCGGCACTGCATCGCGGAGAGGTCCTGCGCCTCATCGATGATCACGTGCCCGAAGCCCGGTTCGCTCTCGATGAGGTCCCGGGCCTCATCGATGCAGAACGCGTCGGCGAGCGACCAGCACGCCGTCCGGGCCCCGCCTCGCGGTGCGCCGGTCAGCAGCAGGCGCTGTTCGTCGCCGGTGAGCACCCCGCTGGCCGCCGACGCCAGGAACGCCGGGTCGGTGAGCAGGCGGTGCACCAGGCCCGGCGCGTCGGCCCGCGGCCAGACCGCCTCGACGGCCTCGCGGACGGCCCGGCCGCGGGCGAGGGTGCGCAGTGCCCCGTCGGTGAAGAAGTGTCCGCTCGCCTCGGCCCGGCGGCGGACAGACTCGGCGATCCGGCCGGCCAGGCGTGCCCGGGCGGTGCCGTAGCGCAACGCGCCCGCCCGCAGCTGCGCAATCAGGTCGGCGGCCAAGTCCGCGAACTCGTCGGCGCCGACCGTCCACCGGCCGACCCGGGTGTCCACGGAGACCGGCCGGGTGGGCAGGCGGATCGCCCCGTGCAACGCCCGACGGATCACCGTCGCCACCCGGGCGTCGCCCTTGAGCGCGGCCACGTCGTCGGGGTCCGTGCCACGCACGGCGACCGCGCCCACCACGTCGTCGAGGGTGCTGTGCCGCACCGTGAACTCCCCGAGGGAGGGCAGCACCGCGGCGATGTAGCCGAGGAAGGCGCGGTTGGGGCCGACGACGAGTACCCCGGAGCGCCGCAGCTGCTCGCGGTGGGCGTAGAGCAGATAGGCGGCCCGGTGCAGCCCCACGGCGGTCTTGCCCGTCCCCGGGGCGCCCTGGACGCACACGCTCACGGCAAGATCCGCCCGGACGATCTCGTCCTGCTCGGGTTGGATCGTCGCGATGATGTCACGCATCGGCCCGGTGCGAGGCCGCTCGATCTCCCGGTCCAGCAGGCCGCCGGCCGGCCCGGTCGCCTCTCCCGCTGCCTTTCGGCTTTCCCGCCGCCGGCTTTCCCGCTGCCGGGCGGCGGGGGACGAGCGGTTCGTCCTCGAACGCGGTGAGCTCCGCCCCGTCGTAGCCGAACCTGCGTCGGACCGTGAGCCCCATCGGGTCGCCCGGATGCGCCCGGTAGAACGGCCGGGCGACCTCGGTGCGCCAGTCGACGACCAGCGGATCGTCCCCGGCAGCCTCGCGCACGTGCCGCCGCCCGAGGTAGAAGCGCTGGCCGGGGACCCGGGGCGCGTCGGGCCCGTAGTCGACCCGGGCGAAGAACAGCGGCGTCGAATCCTCCTGCTCGGTGAAGCTGGCGAGCCGCCGTTGCTTCGCCAGCTTCAGGTAGGCGTTCGTCACCTTGTCCACGACCGCGTCGCCCGCGGCGATCTCCGTTCCCTCGATCTCGGCCCGCATCCCCGCCAGCGCCCGCCGGCTGCGCCGGAGGTGCTCGCGTTCCGCGGCCAGCTCCGCGTCCGGTTCGGCCACCTCGACAGTCAGATCGACCGGATCCACATCCGGTTCGGCGTTCATGCTGTCGATCACCACCGAGCGCCCCTTTCTTAAGTCGGCAAGAAATGCTATCCGGGCGAGGACGGCACTCCCCGCGTTCCTTGAGGACCGAGGCTGGCGGAGTCGCGCGTTCGACTCACATCCGGGACGGCGGGTCTATAGCGGTTCGTGACCGGATGGCATGCTGTAGGGCATGGGCGTGGATACGGGGATCCAACCCTCGGACGACGACACCGCGGGGGGCCGGCGAAGACGGACTTCTTCGTCTCCTACACCGCGGCCGATCAGCAGTGGGCGGAGTGGGTCGCCTGGCAGCTGGAGGCGGCCGGCTACCGGGTACTGATCCAGGCCTGGGACTCCATCCCTGGCTCGATCTGGGCTTTCCGCATCCAGCAAGGCGTCACCGAGGCCGCGCGCACCATCGCCGTGCTCTCCGAGGCCTACCTGACCTCCGACCGCGTCCAGACGGAATGGCGCGCCGTCCACGCCGGCGACCCGCTGGGCTTCGCCAGCAGGCTGATACCCGTCAAGATCACCAACTGCCCTCTGCCTGATCCGCATCCGCTCCGCCAGATCGTCTCGTTGGACCTGTTCGGCCTCGACGAGCCTGCCGCCACCACCCGCCTCACCAAGAAGATCAACTCCCTGCGCAAGGGCAGGGAAAAACCAAGCAAGGCGCCGCCCTTCCCTAAGCCTCCCTGGCCTGGCCCGGTTCCGCCTGTGGACCCATCACACAGTGGCCGCTCCACTATTGTCATTCGCGCTTGGCGGGGTGTCTGGCACTGGGTTCGTGCCCACCCGCGGCGGACCCTTGCCGTCGTGGTCGTGGTTGTGGTGACGACGTGGCCGCCCTGGCCGGGAGGCGATCCCGACCCCGCCCCACCATCCGGGCCGAAAATTGCTGCGATAGGCCAATGCGACAGTGTCTCGATCATGACTGGTCAGCCGGACAGCCCCTACAACAAGTACGGCGAGGCGCTGGCCGGTCTCCTCCGCACGGCCTACCCCGGCACGAAGGTGAACGTCGTAACGACGATCGGCAGCGCCCACAACCTGAACACCCTGCGCGACCCCAACGCACGCTGCAGCCTGTCGATCGTCCAGCTCACAACAGCGGTCGACGCCCGCTACGCTGTGTCGCAGTTCGCCGGTTCCCCGATAGACGAGTTGCGTTCGGTCGGACCGCTATGGTTCGACCTGCTGCAACTCGTCCTACGCCAAGGCTCCGACATCACTACCGCAGACCAGCTCTGCTCCGGAACACGCGTCGCCACCGGACTCCCGGACTCCGGAACCTTCCAGATCGGGCAGGTTCTCTTCCGCCAGATCCAGCTCGCCGCCGGCCCACAGCCCTCTGCCTGTTCCCTCACGCCTGCCACACCTGAGCCGATGACGCTGGTCAACGGCCTAGCAGCACTGCGCGCCGGGCACGTCGACGCGGTGCTGTGGTCGGGCGGAGCACCCACCGACGAAATCTACCGGGAAGCAACAGAAGGAGTAGGCCTGCGCCTGCTCCCCCTCGCCGGCTACCAGCGGGCCATGGAGACCGAATGGGACAACTTCTACCGGTCCAAGGCAGGGAACAGCTTCGCCCGCGGGCAGATCTACGGCAACCAGACCATCGGGCCCCAGGACTACCCCGGCATCGAACCAGCCTCCACCGTCGCCATACCCAACGGCATCGTCGCGACCGAGGCCACAGACCCCGACCTGGTCTGCTACACCGCCCAGGCCCTCACCAACCAGCGCGCCGTCTTCGAACGCGCACTGTGGCCCGACGACGCAGGCCGGCACTTCCTAACAAGCCGCCAGACGGTAGGGACCAATCCCGCCTACTGCCTGGTACCCCTACATCTCGAGGCGAAGAAGTACTACGAATCAGTCAAGATCCACCAAGGCTGCCCGGCATCCTGACACCGGCTGTGCGCCGAACAGCGTCACCGCCACCAGCACGACGGTCGCGATCGGGCTGACGCTCCCGGCGGCCAGCGCCGCGATGCCCGGCT
>NZ_CDWTMO010000179.1:0-7581 GCF_977946435.1 Frankia sp. CgKIO3
ACGGCGGAAGGTCTCGGTCATATCCCGGATCACGGTGCCGGCGGAGGCTCCCGTCGGTTCCGGCCCGATGATCCGGTCAACCACTCCGGTGAGGCTGGAGAGGACCGGATCGGCGAAGGCCGATGCGATGAAGGCCGTTCCGTCGTGTAACAGGTCGCGTCGCCGCATGTCCCGTCCCGATAGTCCGGCAAGGGTGCTGAGGGTCTCGGTGGGTGCGTTCGAGCTCGACAGCCCGAGGTCGTCGCGTTCATAGGACTCCCCGCGCCAGCCCAGATCCACCGGCCGGACCGGGTATCCCAGGGCCGCGGACATCTCGGCCGCCGCGAGTTCGGCGACCATCGGGTCACGCGGCCGCATCCCGCGACGCCAGTGACCGACGGTGGTCCTGGCCAGGCCCAGTTCGATCCGGCGTTGATGGCGGGCGCGGGCGTTCACCTGCCGGGCGAACCGGGTGTCGGATACCCCGGCCTCCCGCAGCAGGCGCGCGAACTGGGTCACGGGAGAGGGATCTTCAGACGACGTATTCGACATGTGTCCCCCGTCGAGGTAAAGATGACTTAGGATTCGGAATGAAATAACTTGTTCATTTCGGGGTCCTCGCGAGCCCGTGACCTGCGAAGACGCATATTGGCTTGCATTAATTACTTCATTACGAATTCTTAAATCCACAATGTCGGTGCCTTGCGCACCTCTTGGGCAGAAAGTAGCCGAGCAGTCGCCTTGTAAGGAAGAGGGTGTGCATAACCCGGCCGGAATGCACGACGAGTCGGGACCGATGCCTCTAGCGGATCCCCGGATGACCGGTAAAAGAAGGTGCGGAATATCTCAATCGGTTACGGAAAGCGGCGGATCCATTTTCTGCACATACATCTGCATGGCGCGTCTGCACGCCCCGGGGGACGCGGAGGGCCGGAGAGGGGCCCGGACGGATCGTCATCGGGGGCGTCTTGTCCCGCTCTGGGGGGAAGCGGCCGTGACGATGCATCCGGCCGGGGGTATGATTCCGCCCGGCCGGACGGACTAGGCTCCGTGACGAGGCGTAGTCGCCACCCGGTTTCGGCCCGGCTGTCCAGGTCAGGGGCGTACTGCGGTCCGCGTCACGTCGTCAGATCACTGAGCGTGTGAGCGCCCCAGATGCGACGATGTCGAGAGCACTGACATCGGATGTTGGCTACGGAGGCCCCAAGGCGTGAACATCGTCGTTACCGTCAAGCAGGTTCCTGACACCTGGGCGGAGAAGAAGCTCGACGCCGCGGACAAGACCGTCGACCGTAAGAGTGTCGACAACGTCATGAACGAGATGGACGAGTACGGGGTCGAAGAGGCCCTGAAGATCAAAGAAGCGCACGGGGGCGAGGTCACCGTCGTCACGATGGGACCGGCCAAGGCGGCCGAGACGATCCGCAAGGCCCTGTCGATGGGTGCGGACAAGGCCGTGCATCTGACGGACGACTCGCTGCACGGGTCGGACGCGCTGGCGACGTCCGCCGCGCTGGCGAAGGTGATCTCCACGCTGTCACCCGACATCGTCATCACCTCCAGCGAGGCTTCCGATGCCCGTGGCGGCGTCATCGGTGCCCTGCTGGCGGAGCGGCTGGCCCTTCCCCAGCTCACCCAGGCCCGCAAGGTCACGGTGGACCCGGCCGCGGGCAAGGTCACGATCGAGCGTCTCGCCGACAACGGCTACGCCCTGGTCGAGGCGAGCCTGCCGGCCGTGGTCGCCGTGGTCGAGAAGATCAACCAGCCGCGTTACCCCTCGTTCAAGGGCATCATGGCGGCCAAGAAGAAGCCGCTGACGACGTTGTCCGCCGCGGACGCGGGTCTGGACGCCGGTGCCGTCGGGCTGGCCGGCGCCACGTCGACGGTCGTTGCCTCGGAGCCCGCGCCGCCGCGGTCGAGTGGCACGATCGTCAAGGACGAGGGCGACGGCGGCACGAAGGTCGCGGAGTTCCTCGCGGCGCAGAAGCTTATCTGAGGGGTTTTGTCCGATGGCTGAAGTTCTCGTGCTCGTCGAGCACGCCGATGGTGAACCCAAGAAGGTCACCGCGGAACTGCTGACGCTCGCCCGTTCGCTCGGCGAGCCCGCCGCGGTGTTCCTCGGAGCGCCGGGCACCTATGCGAAGGCCAAGGAGTACCTCGCGCAGTATGGCGCCGCCAGGGTCTATGTCGTCGAGTCGGAGGACGTCGTCGGCTACGTGGGCGCGCCGGCGGCGGAGGTGCTGGCCAAGCTGGTCGCGGACGCGTCGCCGGCCGCCGTACTGGTCGCCGCCACCGCGGATTCGCGGGAGATCGCGGCCCGCGTCGCCGCGAAGACCGACTCGGGCCTGATCTGGGACGCCGTCGCGCTGGCCCCCGACCTGGTCGCCACCCAGGGTATCTTCGGCGGCTCGACGATCGTCACGTCGAAGGTCGTCAAGGGTGTTCCGGTGGTCGTCGTCCGGCCGAACTCGACGGCGCCCGAGGCCGCCCCAGTGACGCTGTCCGAGCAGACGGTGGACATCGCGATCTCCGACGCCGCGAAGGGGGCCAAGATCGTCGACCGTGTCGTCGAGGCGAAGTCCGGCCGCCCGGACCTCACCGAGGCCCAGGTCGTCGTCTCCGGTGGTCGCGGTCTGGGCGCCGCCGAGCACTTCACCCTGGTGGAGAAGCTGGCCGACACCCTCGGCGCCGCGGTCGGCGCGTCGCGTGCCGCCACCGACGCCGGGTGGTACCCGCACCAGAACCAGGTCGGGCAGACCGGCAAGACGGTGTCCCCGCAGCTCTACATCGCGGTCGGCATCTCCGGCGCGATCCAGCACCGGGCCGGGATGCAGACGTCCAAGACGATCGTCGCGATCAACAAGGACCCGGAAGCGCCGATCTTCGAGTTCGCGGACTACGGGCTGGTCGGCGACCTGTTCAACGTCGTCCCGCAGCTCATCGAGGCGATCGAGAAGCGCAAGGCCGGCTGATCGATCGATCCCGCGGACCGGCCACGGCCGGGCGTCCACTCGTCTCGGCGAGGGTGGCGCCCGGCCGTCGTTCAGGATCCATGCCTGTGCGTCACCCCCGCGGGTCCTCGCGCACCCGGAGCACCACCAGCGTGAGGTCGTCGTGGTCGATCTCGCCCGCGTCCTTGAGCTGGTGGGCGAGCCCCTCCAGGTTCGGCTTGCGCAGGTCGGGAAGTCGCCGCCAGACCTCCGGATCGGTCCAGGGCAGGGTGTAGAGCCACTTGCTGATCGCGTCGCTGCCGAGCAGGAAGACCTCCCCCGCCTCGGCGAAGCCTCGCCGCACCCGCACCGGCCAGCCCTCCCCGGTCGGCGCGAGCCGACGGGCCCGCCCGAGGTCGCTGGGCACCAGGTCGGGGGTGCTCGTGAAGGCGGCCGATGCGGAGTACGGGAAGAACTCGGGTTGCGCGCCCGCCAGGATGGCCGTCGGCGAGGGCACCCGGACCAGGCAGGAATCGCCGACCGCGATCGCCTCCCACTCCAGCCGGCCGTCGTGTTCGTTCTCCTCGCTCCTGAACTGCAGTCCAAGAAACGTGGCGAACGCCGCTTCCGTCGCACCGACGCCCTGGAACCGCCAGTCGTCGGGATCCACCGTCGGCGGCCTCAGGTTCCAGATCCTGATCGTCTCGCGGAACCATTCGTAGATGCCCTCGGCCGAGGCCCCGATCGGCGGCGGCGTGTTGACGTATCGCGTGACCAGCAGGTTTGCCCACCGCCGTACGTCGACCCCCTCCGACGCGCCATCCGCGACGGCTGCCCGCCGGCGCGCCGTGCTTACCATCGTCGCGTCTTCGGAGACATAGCCGCTGTTCTTCGGCAGCCACACCTGCACCCGGCCCGTGACCCGCACTCCCGCACCTCTCCTTCCTCGGGACCCACCGCCGCCGTCGGCCCACCGCTCCACTCAGGCGTCGATCTGAGCCACCTGGGTGCCGACGGTGAGGGCGAGGACGATCGTGTCGGGTGTCGCGTTGGACACGAATCCCCGGGCGCCGGGCCGGGTCTGCACGCCCAGGCGCTCCGCCGCGGTGCGCATCAGCGGCGGCAGCTCGCTCGACATCCGGAACAGCCCGCGAGCCCACTCGTCAGACAGCTCGGACTCGGCCGCGGGGAAGGTGGTGGTGGTCTGCACGACCGCGGAGATGCTGATGTTGAACAGCAGCAGGTTGCCGTCCGCGGTGCGCAGTGACCGTAGCCGGTCGGCCCACATCTGCACCTTCTCGGGCTCGCCGTCGGTGGCGGCTCCATTGGTGATGTTGATGATGATCGGCGGGAAGGAGTCCTGGTGGTTCTGGGCCCAGCCGGAGGCGAGGCTCCCGGCCATATCGAGGGCGGCGCACATCGGGGTGAGGCCCGCCCCGAACGGTTCGAACCACACCGGCATCGAGGAGCCGTGACGCTCCTCCCGGCGCAACACGGAGGCGAAGAGGTCCGGTACCGAGACCAGCCACTGGCCGGCGAGCGCTCCGGTGAACAGTGAGCGGGCCTCCGCGCCGCTGTAGCCGAGCACGGCGATGTCGTAGTAGGGACGCGGACCCTCGCCGCGCTCCTTGCTGCACCGACGGATGATCATCGCGAGGGTGTCGTTGACGATGTCGGCGAGGGCCTGCGCCTTGGAGATGCCGGGACGCCCGGCGATCGGGTAGTTCATCGAGTCGGACTGGTCCAGCAGAAAGATGAAGCAGCCCGGGGCACGCCGGTCGATCTGCTTGGTGTAGGGCATGGGCGTCGCGCTTCCTCAGGAATCGGATCAGTACCGGGGGAGGTGGTCGTCGGCGGAGAGAGCGCCCGGGGGATCGCCCGCCGGGTTCGTCGGGAGGATGTCCGGCCAGGGCTCGCCGGCGGCCACCCGCCATGAGTTCGGACATGCGCGGCAGGCGTAGGACGCGTCGACCTGGACGCTCCCGCACGAGCACTGCGGGTCCTCCAGCAGCGTCCGCCGATCGATCACCTCGACTCCGATCGGGTGGACGGCGGCGCCCGCGCGCTCATGGGCCGGTCCCAGGGAGGCCGGGACCGGCGGTGCCGGCCGCGGGTACCGAGTCGGCTGAAAGTCGGCCGGCTGGAAGTCCCCGGGCAACGCCGGTTCCGGGTAGGTGCCGCGACCGGTCACGGCGTGGATGAAGCCGGCCAGCGGAACCACGGCGAGGCCGACCGCGAAGATCAGAAGCCAGCGCAGCGCGGTGCCGATCCGGCCGGGGCCGTAGGTGCCATCGTGCACTGTGGCCGGCACCAGGATCTTGCGGTCGTCACCGATCGCCTCGACCGTGTCCGGAAGTGCCTCGGCCACCTTGCGGACGTCCGGGCGGGCGCCCGGACCGACGGCGACGAGCAGCCGGGCGCCGACCTCGGCGAGCCGGGGGACGTCGGCGGCCGGCACCCCGAGCGACGGGACGCCGGCCGTGGACGACGCCGCGGGCGGGATTATAGGGGGTAAAGGCCGGGCCGTCCTCCCCCGTGCCGCGGGTGAATCGGGGCGGGAGCGGGACGTGGAGCAGCTCACCGTCCTTGAGCGAGTGATCGGCCACGGCGTCCGGATTGACCCCGAGTGCCGCGGCGATCTGTTCCCGGGTCTCCCCGGCCCGCACCTTGTACTGGATGAACAGCTCGGGCTCGTCCGGCCGCGGCGCCGACGACGCCACGGGTATCACCTGGTCGACGTCGTCGCCGCCGGCCGCCCGCAGGGCCTGGTCGGCGGAGGTCGTCACCAGGATCCTGATCGGCGACGGAGCCGTTCCGCCTCCGCCCGAGATCAGGCCGACGACGGCGATCGTGACCGCGGCCACGAGGATGCAGACCCCGATGATCCGCTGGTGGCGGCTCGGCCACGCGGTGTCGTCCGGCCCGCCTGACGGCGCCATGCCGCCTCCCTTCGGTTGTCTCGAGTGTCTCGAGCCTTCGGTCGTCCTGTATCAACCAACGGTGAGGATGATCAGGATGAGTGCGAGGATAGCTAGGGCCGCGAGGACGAGAGCCGCCGTGCGCGACCCGGAGCCGCGGTTCGGCGTGGATCCGGGGGGCGATGCCTGCTGTGCCCCGTCGCCGGCCGCGGAGGTCGCGCCGGGCTGGCTGGAATCCGAGGCACCACCGGCGCCCGCGGCCGTGCCGCCCTGACCCGCCGAGGGACCGGTGTTCGGCGATATCCTGGTCGTCGCGTCCCAGAGATTCCGTCCCGCCGCTGGGGCGCCTGGGGTGGCCGACGGAGAGGGTGGGGTCGGCGGGGTCGCCCAGCCCTGGCTGGGATCGATCGGCTTCGTCGGGACGGACGCCTGGCTCGGTTCCCACCAGGAACTCCCCGCGCCGAGGGACGGCGCGACCGCCTCGCTGACAGGAGCGTCCGGCAGGGCGCTGTCGGCGTCGCGCAGCAGCGTCGGCAAATCGACGTCAACCGCCGGCGGCCCGAGGCAGAAGCGCCGCAGCAGCGGGACGAGCCGACGGACCTCGCCGTCCCGGCTTGCGGCGAGTCGTGACCAGATCGGCGTGTGGTCGGGCTGGGCGAGGTCGGACGCGCTCAGGATGAGGTTCTCGTCGCGGTGGAACTCTTCCCACAGGGCCGGGTCGGCGGCGACTGCCAGCACCGAGAGGTAGATGACGAGACCCGGGAAGGTGTCGACGCGGCGGTCCCAGTAGCCCGTCGACTGCCGGCGGGGGTGCTGGTAGTGGCGATGTCCATGCTCGTCCGGCGGCAGGTGCGCGACCGTCGGGACCCAGACCGAGTCCAGATCCACGAGGCGTACTGAACCTTGTTCGGTGACGAACACGTTGCCGTGCTGCAGATCGCCATGGGCGATCTCGGCCTTGCTCATCTCACCGAGTAGAAGCTTCCATTCGGCGGCGAGGTCATGCAGCGCTTCCGGAGAGGCGAGGTGCTGGCGGACGTAGGTCCGCAGGGTGGTGCCCTGGACCTGGTCCATGACGACCACCGGCCACCATTTCTCGCCGACCCGCACTCCCTGCGCGACCCACTCGGCTTTCGGAAAGGCCGACAGCACTCGATGACGACGTAGATGATTCGTTACCGCCGCGTAGCGTTCGGCTCCGCCGGTCAGCGGCCGGGTCGGACAGCGCAGCGCGAAGGCACTGCCCGTCGCCGCTCCGAAGAAAACGACCGCCGACTCGCCGGTGACCTGCACCGGGGCACCGAAAGCGTCCCGTTCGAACCGGGCGGTCCGCAGCCGTGGATCCGTGAATACCTCCGCGCCAGTAGAGACCGCCGCCTCGAACTGGCCACCATTCGGCCAAACTCCCGCGCCGAGCACGCCGCTTCCCCCTGGGACGGACCGTCGGAAGTAACCGCCACCGTCGTTCAACCGGTGATCGTCCTTGCCTGTCGGACATTAGCCGACCGTGGATCGGCTTGTCCATGTGCTCGGCGGCCAAGAAGCCCGTGGACCTCAGGTGATCGCCGTGATCCCGCCTCAGGATGGTTTCTTCGCGGAAGGCGACCGCGATCGGGGATCGGCTTGTCGCCGGCCGCCCCAACCATTCAATCCCACAATTTCACAGGGGGTCGGGTTCGCAGGGGGTCGGGTTCGCGACGGATCGGGACCGGGCCGTGGCGGCCTGCCGGGTTTCGTACCGACGGGTTCCGCGT
>NZ_CDWTMO010000180.1:0-7507 GCF_977946435.1 Frankia sp. CgKIO3
CTGACCCAGCGGCTGCGGCAGATGGAACGCGACGGGCTCGTGGTCCGTACCTACCACCCGGAAATCCCGCCCCGGGTGGAGTACGAGATCAGCGAACTCGGCGAGAGCCTCGCCCCCGTCTTCGCCGCTCTCACCCAGTGGTCCGAGTAACACCTTCTATCCGTGCAACGAGCACGCGCGGCGTACTCCGGGCCACTGCCACGCTGAGCTCGACCACGCTCCCCACGCACCAGCTACGCACGCACCAGCTACGACTGTCTGTGGAACACGTGACATGACCGGGTGACGCACGCCACGTCCACGGCAACGCCGAGTCGGCAGTAATCGTCATCGTCGTGGGTCGCCCTGGCGGACGCCCGCCGCCGGGTAGCTGGTGGTCAATGTTCCCTTGATGCCGTTGCGGGCGACGTTCGAGCGGCAGATCCGGCGGACCCGCTCGGAGGAGTCGGGTCAGGTGGCGGAGTCCGGGGACCTGGGAGAACCGGGACGACCGGGAGACCCCGGGAACTCGCGGGAGCGGGCGTCGGGCCGCCCTGGGTGCGGCCGTCGAAGGCGGCGAGCCCGGCGAGCCAGTTGCCGGCTAGGCGGTGTGGAGGGGGACGCTCGCGCTGGCCGTGAACGCCGCGCAGACCTGCTCGTCCAGGCCGAACAGGGCGGCCGACAGGTGCTGGCGACTCACGAACAGCGGCGCCATGCCGATCAGCGTGGTGACCCGGCGGCCGGCCACCGTGTACGGGCCCACCATCGTCCCCAGGTTGCTCGTGACCAGAGCGGCGCCCGTCGGGCGGGCCGCGACGGCGACGATCTGCGCGAACACACGGGGCGATGTGGTGTGCGGCATTCCGTCCAGAAGCTTCCGTTCGACCACGCCGAACCCGCCCTGTGCCTTGACGCGTCGGGTCTGCTCGGCGATCTGGGCGAGCCGCCGCCAGGGATCGGCCTCGGTGCAGGGCAGCGGCACTCGTATGCCCAGGGTGAAATTGGAAAGGATCTCCTATTCGTCCGGGGTGCGCACGTTGATCGGCATCGCCGTGTGGATGGCACGCTGACGAGAGAGGCGGGGGGAAGAGACGGCGTGCGCGGCCGGACCCGTCGGCCGTCGTGGGTGTCCATTCCGGCAGGGACCAGGTGCGCAGGACGCCGGCGACCGCCGCGAGGTAGACGTCGTTGACCGTGACGCCCTCGCGTCGGGCGATCCGACGCAGCCGCTCCAGCTCGGTCACCGCCCAGGTGTGCCGCGCCGCGCCGCGAGGGTCAGGGCCGGGTCGTCGACACAGAGCACCACGCCCCCTCCAGGAACTCTCCGGGATTCTGCAGAGTGAAATGGAAGAACGCTCGATCGCCGGTGGTCAGCGGCCTGGTCCGCGGCCCGCACTCGGCGACATTTGTGGATACATAGGTCATGCCGTTTCCTCTCAACGACATCCACGCCAGGGTGGACCAGGAACGGTCGGTTCGTTCAAGATGCTTCTGTTTCCGCCTCTTGGGATAGAAGCATTCCCTCGCTTTATACGAAAACCGTCCGTGCCCGGTGGGAAGTGAGCATTTTCAAGGTTGTTTTGCGTGAATCGAGGGAATGTTCTGTCTCACGCGTTTGAGGGAACGGCCGGCGGGCCACCCGGAGGCCGGAAGTTGTCCGGCTACTGTCCGTCCGGACACGAGAAACAGAGAAGTCCTCGGTAGATCACAGGGTGTCTAATCATGTGGCCTTGACCGAGGACTTCCACTGCTGACCTACCCTGGCGTCATCACCGTGTCCGAGCCGACCCTGGAGTTCCTGGCCACGCTGCTGGCCGACGACCGCGACCGGCCTCGGACCTGGCGCGAGCTGTCCCCTCGCGACCAGGCGCTGCGCGTGCTCGCGCACCTGCGCAACGGCGACACCCACGAACACCTGGCCGCCGGCTTCCAGGCCAGCGTCGGCACGGCCCGCACCTATGTCCGGGAGGCCGTCGAGCTGCTCGCCAGGCGCGGGCGCAGCCTGCTCGCGGCCGTCTGGACGTTCGCCTGGACCTGGAGCAACTTCCAGGGCCTGATGGACCTGTAGGGCCGGATGATCTGGATCTCCGACGGGCTGCCCGGCTCGACCCACGACCTCACCGCAGCCCGGGCCCACGACGCCCTCCGTGTGATCAACCGCGCGGAGACGATCTACCTCTACGCGGACAAGGGCTACGCCGGCGGCGAGAGCGGCCTGCTCCTCGTTCCCCGCAAGAAGCCCGCGAACAGCGAGCTGCCCGACGACATCAAGGAAAGCAACCGCGCCCGCGCGGCTACCCGCGCACCCGGTGAGCGTGGCTTCGCGGTCCTGAAGAACTGGCGCGTCTTCAGCCGCTTCCGCGGCCGCCCACGCCGGGTCGGCGCATTCACCCAAACCGTCTTCGTCCTGAAGCCGGAAGAGATCTAGAAAAACCGACTTTGAAAATGCTAATTGATCTAACTACAGGTATCGAGGTTCACACCGTTTTTGCCAGCAAGCGACCGTCTCTCCGGGGCGCCGCGATCGCCCGGCCGTGGCTTCTCGATCATGTCATCCTTACCTGAACTCGACGCGGTTGCCGGCAGAGCGACACATTCATCTCACGGTTGCGTGTGTTACGGGATCATTTTGCTGGTAAAGGCGGCGCAATACGGTGTGCTGCATGGTCACACCAGTCGCGGTGCGCCCGACCTCGTTTCCGGTAGTTGCGGCCCCGGGGAGATGGTATCTCTGGCCGGCGTGGGTGCGGTGGGCGTGAGCCTCGTGGTGGCCACCGGCGTCTCGGCACGGTCGACGCCTCGGTCATTGCGTGTGCGGAGCGCCTCGGTATCGACGAGGTCGCAACGGTTGACCGGCGCCATTTCATCGTCGTCAAGGCACGCCGGACACTTGGCCTCCTGCCCTGACTTAAAGGTGATAGACGTCTCGCCGATGCCGAATGGAGTGGATCTCTACCAGGTGTTTGGCCGCGTCGATCCGGTAGATGATGCGGTAGGTTCCGCGGCGCGCCGAGTAGAAGCCGTCGAAGGGCTCGTCCAACGGCTTCCCGACCCGGTAAGGGTTCATGGCGATCGCTCGTTGGATCGTCTCCAGTGCGGCGGCCGCGACCTCCAGGGGCAGGTCCTCGTGGAGGTTTCTCCGTGCCCTGCGCGACAGCGCGACCTCGTAGGGTGCGCCGCTGGCGGCCATCACCCGTCCCCGGCCCGCCGCTGCTCCAGTTCGGCCACGACCTCGCCCAAGGCGAAGGTGTCACCCGCGGCGAAGTCGTCCCGCGACTGCCGCAAATCCGCGAGAGCCTCGCCGTCTGACAGGAGGTCGAGGGTCTCGCGCATCGACTCGTACTCGGCAACGGAGATCAGCATCACATCCGCACGTCCGTTGCGCGTGATCGTGAAGTGATCATGTTCTCTGGCTACCCGCTCGGCCAGCTCGGCAATCCGGGCCTTCGCCTCGGTGATCGGTATGGTCTCCATGAGGGTCATTATAAGGACCGGTCGCTATTCTGGTCATGCTGGTGGCTGTCTAACTTCGGGCCGATCATCCAGCGCGCTCTCGTCGACTGTCTACGAGATTGGGATCGCTTCAGCACCCGCGACCTTGCGAAGGGCGCCCTACGCGGCATTCTGAATGACGTCGGCCTGACGATCGACGAACTCGCCCCGTAGCGGCCACCCCCGACGACGGCGCGGCTCCTGAACGACCATCCGCTGCCGCCCGCGGGTCGGACATCCGCATGCCCGTGGTCGATTGACTGCTGGGTCCGGGTCACCTGGGCATCAGGCTGGCCGCGGCCGTGGCGCCGAGTCCCCAGCAGGCCTCTCGTGTCGCGACGTCCACCTCGCCGACGATCGACAGTGGCGCGTGCAGGCGCTTTCACTTCAGCCCGGTGGCGATGGTTTCCACGCCGCGGATCGCGCCGGCCGTATCGCTGTTGCCGTGGACGTAGAGGGCGTACGGGCGGCCGACTGTCGCTTCCAGCACGGGATAGTAGAGCTGGTCGCAGAAATGCGCCGAACCCTGGTCACGGGGCTATCACCCATCGTTATCAATGGATCAGCCCTGGACCGACCGGATGGGGCGCAGGCGCGCCAGCCAGCTACGGCATCAGGGGCGCAGCGGTCGTCGCGCCCGGCTCCCAGCCCACTCGCTGAAAGGGTCCAGCGGGCGTAGCGGCGTAGCGGGCGGTGGCGATGATCGGGCCAGCCGTCCGGACCGAGAAGAACCGGGCCGGAGCGTACCCCGCCGACGCGTTCCTATCGGAATTGCTGGCCTTGCTCGGCGGTCCGGCATTGGCCAATCACAAGGACGTGACCCGTCTGCCGATACCCTCCTGGTCGAGACGGACTCCCACCGCGGAGTTGACGATCGTGTCAATCATTTCGTCACGCCGGCGCCCCAGACTCACCCGAACTCCGAGATCTCGGCCGATCCGCTGGAGGATCTGCTTGTTCCTGGCGATCCTCTCAAGGAACATGTGCGCCTCCTCTCGGCTACCCATCTCATCGAGGCGTTGGCGTACGGACGCGGAGTCAGGTTGACCAGCCATGACTGTCGATCCATCCTTGATCGTGCCGATCCTCCCCCGCGGCACGCTTTCGGGCGCCGGCGGACTGGTGGTCCGTTCCCCGGCTACGTCGGCGCCGAAGACCGGCCGGTCAGGCGCTCGCTGCACCGTGAGGACGAGCCGGCCAGCAGCTAGATCAACCACGGTCTGATCATCGAAACTCCGGATGAGCGCCGAGACCCTCTCCAGCACTGCGAGGACGGACGTCATTCCTTCAGCCATCAGATTACGGTCCAATCCTGCTTTCGAATTCGTCGACTAAAGCATGGATTTCTGCCGCTATGTCGGGACATAGTCCGAACACCGCTGGCAGGAGCCTGTCGACATCCGTCTGGAAATCCAGGCTCTCGCGCATCATCGCAGTAAATGTAGGGAAGAGGCGGCGAACCTCGTCGATAACCCGCTGGCTCGAGGGGGTGGGCCCGGGCCCCCACCCCCATTCCTTACTCGAGTGAACACAACACCTAGAAAGGCAGGCGCCAGGTCTTCCACTCGGTTCTCGCCGGAGGGAGACCATCCAAGGATCTCGAAGTTATTCTTCTTGAAGTCGGTAAGTCTTTCGGTCAGATGGCGGATACCGAAGGTAGCCAGCCTCTCCGGCTGCGCAGGGACCAGAATCCCTTCGCTGGCCACGATCGCAGATCGAGTGAGTATCTCAAAATCCGGCCGGCAGTCGATAAGCACGTAGTCGAATCCCTCACGGCGGAGCAGCCGTAGGCCATCGGCCAGTCGCATCACTACTCGGCGGTGACGATCCTGATAGCGGCGTGAACTGGGGTCACCGAGTTCTACACCGAGCCTGGCAGCAACGCTCTCAAGCTTCGGGGCAGAAGCCACAATTGCAAGCTCACCGCCGTTTCTCCTGGTATGCGCCCGGACTTCCTGCGGCCAGGAAACGTACCGCATGAGGTTTGGCCCGGCCCCTCGACGACCAGCTGCCATGTACCAGTCCGCGACGGTTCGCCGGTTAATCTGTCGCTCGACGTCCGCCGGCCGATAGAAGGAGTGCGTCAGGCTGGCCTGAAAGTCCAGGTCGAGCAGGAGAACACGACGTCCTCGACGCGCAAGCTCCGCACCGACGTTGGCCGTCAGAGTCGTCTTCCCGACACCGCCCTTGGAGTTGACCACGGTAGCGACCTGCATCATCAAACCCCGCGGACATTGGATGCGCGACGGCGTTCGGTCGGCCGCAACTGGACCAAGCCGCTTCCCCGCCAATCCTGTGAGATCACAACGGAAAATCACCCCCATCTCCACAGCATGCCATCCGCCTGCGCCACATTCAGGAGAACGCCATGAATCGCGCCTGTGGTCGCACCCGATGACCATTCTGGGCTAAGCCGCCCTGAGCAGATCTGACCAGCAGGTTCGAACCGAGCCGGCCTACGCGGCTCCGTCGGATCGGCCCTGAGGTGCGACGACTTCGCCAGTGTGTCGATGGTGGTAACCTGTGCGGCAGCTTGGCCACTTGGGCTGGTCGACTCGGTGAAGGCTCCGGCCACCCGCGCTGGACGGTCCCACTTGGCGGCCTGCCCTGAGTTCTTACTGACTCGGCAACATGTCGCACGGCTTTTCGAGGGGGTGACCGAGCTGGCTGAGCAAGCTGGCGACGACAGCGACTCCGAGGACCTGCGCGACGACGACAGGGCCGAGCTCCAGGAGGTGGACCCCGACCCTCCGCAGATCAGCTACAGCGGCACCGACTTCGACGTCGAGGGTCTGGTCCGTCGACACGATCGGGGCGACATAATAGTACCGTCCTTTGGCAATGATGATCCCGGCATCGAGACAGCCGGCTTCCAGCGCGAGTTCGTCTGGAAGCGTTCGCAGATGGACCGTTTCATCGAGTCCCTACTGCTCGGATACCCCATTCCGGGTATATTCCTTGTCCAACAACAGGACCGCCGCTATCTCGTTCTTGATGGGCAGCAGCGAATAAAGACCCTGAGCCTCTTCTATAATGGCAGCATCAACGGGCGCGAGTTCGCACTTCAGAACGTGGCCGCCAGATTCCAGGGGCTGACCTATCAAACTTTTTCACCCGAACAGCGCCGCACGCTCGACAATACCTTCATCCAGGCGACAATAGTCAAAACTGACGGCACCCGCGAGTCACTCGACGGCGTTTACCAGATCTTCGAGCGGCTGAACTCGGGCGGTACGCAGCTCACGCCGCACGAGATTCGCGTGGCACTCTATGCAGGCGAGTTCATCAAGTTCCTCACCGCTCTGAACGAGAACCCGTCGTGGCGCGCTCTCTACGGGCCGCCATCACCACGGCTACGCGATCAGGAGATCGTGCTCAGATTCATCGCCCTCTACGTGTCACCGGGTAGTTATAAACGCCCTCTCAAGAAATACCTGAACGATTTTGTTGGCGCTCACCGCCGACTGAACGAGCTGGACGCCAAGCTGATCGAAAAACGATTCGACAGGGCAGCGCAGCTTGTGTTGGAGGAGGCCGGAAGAAGCGCCATTCGCGGCCGGGGGCGTCAGCTCAATGCGGCTCTCACCGAGGCGCTTTTGGTAGGACTGGCCCGTAGGCTTGATGCCGGTAGCGAACCGACAGCAGCTGAGGTCAGCCGCGCCATCGACGCGCTTCTCAACGAACCTGACCTGGATTACGTGACCACGCGCGCAACGGCTGACGAGGAGAGCGTACGGATGCGTCTGGCGCTGGCGACGAGAGCTTTCTCCCGCATCTGACATGAGCAGGCGAGAACGCGCCGAGGTCTGGCCGCCGACTGAGACCAGAATTATTTTAGACCGCCTGTCCGAGCTAGCTGTACTGGTACAAGATCAGGAAAGAGTTGCGGATAATCAAGAGGTCGTTTCCTGGCTTGCGCGACTGCTGGTGATCCGAAGCTGCGGATATCTAGAGCAGACCGTGGCGGGGACATTCCGCGCGTACACCAGCAGGCTGTCCTACGGCCACGTCAGGAACTTCTCGCTTGGCTGGTTGG
>NZ_CDWTMO010000181.1:0-7506 GCF_977946435.1 Frankia sp. CgKIO3
CGGCCACCCCGGCCACGGCGACCACCCCGAACACCCCGGCCACGGCGACCGGCCCGGTGAACAGGCTGCCCTGGACCGCCCTGCTCGTCCTGGGCTACGTCGGATCGCTGGCGTGGAGCGGCACGCTCGCGCTGGTCGCACCCGGGGAGATCACGGCGGATCTTCGCATCCCGGCGGATCTCCTGGCGGCGGCGAAGGCCGTCGGTGACGATCCGCTCGGCTTCCTCGCCACCTACACCGCGACCACCGCGCACGCCGCGGCGGGGACCACGGCCGTCCTGCCGACGCATCCTCCGGGCCCCGTCCTGACCGTCTGGGTGCTCATCAGGGTGGGGATGCACGGTGCGGTCGCGATCGGGATACTGTTCACCGCCCTGGGCGCGCTGGTCGTCCCCGCCGTCTCGATCGCGGTGCGCTCGTTGTGCCATGAGACGGCCGCCCGGCGCCTGGTCCCCGTCCTCGTCCTGGCCCCGTGGAGCGGATGGACGGCGGCATCCCCGGACGCCGTCACGGCTACCCTGGCCGCCCTGGCCGTCGCGGTGGGGGTGGTCGGATGCGAACCGGGTCGGCGCTCGATGTGGTGGGCGCTGGCAAGCGGGCTGCTGCTCGGCCTCGCGGGGCTGTTCGGCTACGCCCCGGTATGGCTTGGCGTGGCGGTCGCCGCGGCCTACTTCGTCCGCCGTCGCCCGATCCTCAATGTCATGACCGGTCTGGGTGCGCTCCTGCCGCTGTGGCTCTTCTACGCGTGGGGTTTCTCCTGGCCCGACGGGCTGGCCCTGGCGAGCGCGCCACGGCCGGGGCTCGCCGGCACGCTGGCCTGGATCGTCGTGGACCTGACCGTGGTCGTCCTCGTCTGCGGGCCGGTTCTCATCCGGGCGGCGCGCCGCCTGCGGCTGACCCCGGGCTGGCCGCTGCTGGTGGGGGCCGGCGCGACGATGCTGTTCGCGACGGTCCTCGGGCTGGCCGATGGCGACGTCGAAGATTCCTGGCTGCCGGTGTTCCCCTGGTTACTGGTGGCCGCGGTGGCGCCTCGTCCCCGACCGGAGCTGCCCGGAGACAAGCTACGAGCGGGAAACCTGCCGGTGGTACTGATGTCCCTCGGCGTTCTGAGCGCGCTCGCGCTGCGGCTCTGCCTCGCCGACGGCACCGGCTGACGGATCCCGTCGTCGGCCCGGCTCGTCGCGGAGGATGTCGGGCTCGAGGAAGATGCGCAGCGGAACCGCCACCGCGGCCCGCAGCGCCGCCTCCGCGCCGTTGATGGTGGCGGCCACCTCGGGCATCGCCAGTTCCGCCCCGATACCGATCTTGGCGGCGACGAGCAGCTCGTCCGGCCCGAGGTGCAGTGTGCGCAGGTGGATGGCCGTGGCGACGCCCGGGGCGGCGGCGAGCGTGCCGCGGATGGTGGCGACCATTCCCGGGGCGGCGGCCTCGCCCACCAGCATGCCGTACGCCTCGGTCGCCACGAGGACGGCCACGATCAGCAGGAGCACGCCGATGGCCAGCGTTCCCGCGCCGTCCCAGATCGGGTCGTCGAGTGCCAGGGTCAGCCCGACCCCGAGCAACGCGAAGATCAGCCCCAGCTCGGCTGCCAGGTCCTCCAGCAGGACGATGGGCAGTTCCGGGGTCCGCGCCTCCCGGATGAACCGCCACCAGGACTGGTCGCCCTTCGTCTTCTTCGACTCGCGGATGGCGGTCGCGAAGGAGTACGACTCCAGCAGCACCGCGGTCAGCAGGACGACGACCGCGACCAGCCCGCTCTCCAGCTCATGCGGATGGCGCAGCTTCTCGACGCCCTCATACACTGAGAACAGCCCACCGACGCTGAACAACACGATCCCGACCAGGAAGCCGGCGATGTAACGCGCCCGCCCGTACCCGAAGGGATGCTCCTCGTCCGGCGGCTGGACGGAACGTTTCTGGCCGAGCAGGAGCAGGCCCTGGTTGCCGGAGTCGGCCACCGAGTGGATGGACTCGGCCAGCATCGACGACGACTGGGTGAACAGGAACGCGACGAACTTCGCCACCGCGATACCCAGATTGGCGATCAGTGCCGCCATGACCGCCTTGGTGCCGCCCTGCGTACTCACAAAGGTTCTCCATTCCGTTCCCGGGGCAGGGTTCCTGCTCAAGCCAGGGTGATGAGCTCGGCCAGATCGGGTGACCAGTTGTCCTCGACCCCGTCCGGCAGCATCAGGACCTTCTGCGGGTCGAGTGCCTCGACGGCCCCCGGGTCGTGGGTGACCAGGACGACCGAGCCCCGGTACGTGGCGAGCGCGGCAAGCACCTCGTCGCGCGAGGCGGGGTCGAGGTTGTTCGTCGGCTCGTCGAGCAGGAGGACGTTGACGGAGCTGCAGACCAGTCCGGCGAGCGCGAGGCGGGTCTTCTCGCCGCCGGACAGGGTCTCGGCGCGCTGCTCCACGCTGTCTCCGCTGAACAGGAACGCGCCCAGGATGCGACGCAGCTCCACGTCCGACGCCCCCGGCGCGGCGGCCCGCATGTTGTCCAGCACCGAGCGGCTAGTGTCCAGCGTCTCGTGTTCCTGCGCGTAGTACCCGAGACGCAGACCATGACCGGGATGCACCTGACCGACGTCGGGCGCCTCCTGGCCCGCCAGGATGCGCAGCAGCGTGGTCTTGCCGGCACCGTTCAGCCCGAGGACCACGACCCGCGAGCCGCGGTCGATCGCGAGGTCCACGCCGGTGAACACCTCCAGCGAGCCGTAGGACTTCGACAGTCCGGTGGCGGTCAGCGGCGTGCGGCCGCACGGAGCCGGGTCCGGGAAGCGCAGCTTGGCTACCCGGTCGGCGACGCGCGCCTCGGCGAGCCCGGCCGCGAGCCGCTCGGCCCGCCGGTCCATCTGATGGGCGGCCCGCGCCTTGGTCGCCTTGGCGCGCATCTTGTCGGCCTGCGCCTTCAGCGAGTCGATCTTCTTCTCGGCATTGGCGCGTTCCCGGCGACGGCGACGCTCGTCCAGCTCGCGCTGGTTGAGATAGGTCTTCCAGTTCACGTTGTAGACGTCGAGGGTGGCCCGGTTGGCGTCGAGGTGGAAGACCTTGTTCACGCACTTGTCGAGCAGGTCGACGTCGTGGCTCACCACGATCAGGCCACCCGTGTGAGCGCGCAGGAAGTCCCGCAGCCACCCGATCGAGTCGGCGTCGAGGTGGTTCGTCGGCTCGTCGAGCAGCAGGGTCGCGTCGGCGTTGCCGGACCCGGCGAACAGGATGCGAGCGAGTTCGACCCGCCGCCGCTGCCCACCGGACAGGGTGCCGATGGGCTGGACGAGCACCCGGTCAGCCAGGCCCAGCGACGAGCAGATCCGGGCAGCCTCCGCCTCGGCGGCATAACCGCCGAGCGTCCCGAATCGCTCCTCCAGGCTGCCGTAGCGGCGGATCGCCGCGTCCCGCGCCGTGGTGTCGACCAGCTCGGCCATCTCCAGCTGCAGCTTCTCCATTTCGCGCAGGAGAACGTCGAGACCACGTGCCGACAGCACACGATCACGAGCAGTGTCGGCCAGATCGCCGGTACGCGGGTCCTGGGGGAGGTAACCCATCTCACTCCGGAGGTCGACGGTGCCGGCGAACGGCAGCCCCTCCCGGGCAAGCACCTTCAGCAACGTCGTCTTGCCGGCCCCGTTGCGCCCGACGAGACCGATCCGGTCGTTCGGCTGCACCCGGAAGGATACGGGCTCGATCAGAGTGCGGGCTCCAGCACGCAGTTCGAGCTCGGACACAATGATCATCGAGGTAGGGCCTCTTTCGGGCTTCCAGACAACGCCGGGCGAGCGTCAGAGCGTTACACCGGCGACGTCGGGTTGACACGGACAACGGCGGGGACCCCACCAGAGCACTGCGAACCGGGACGACCGAGGTCGGGCACGGGGTAGGTCGGGCACAGGGCAGGTCGCGCACTGTGCCCACCAAGGACGGCACGGTCGGGCACGCGACGATCACGATACGACGATGCTCATGACCTCAAGAGTACGGGGGGCATAGGCCGCTGTGGCCGCCGGCTAGCCCTCGGGCAGGCCCGCCACGCGCCAGAGCGTAGGGTGCCCGTGCGCCCACGGTCACCCGCCGTCGTCCGGGTGGCCGCGCGCCGGCCAGGCCGGTGCCCGCCCGCCACGAGAACATGGACGACGTCCGTCCACCGCCCAGCCGCAGGCGTCGCCGCGCCTGCGCACCGATCGAAAGGCACACCATGTCGACGCTCCTCGTGACCGGAGCCGCCGGGTTCATCGGATCGAACTTCGTCCGCTACTGGCGGACGCGGCATCCGGGGGACGCGGTCGTGGCGCTCGACGCCCTGACCTACGCCGGCTGCCGGGAGAACCTCGCCGACGTCGCGGACCGCGTCACGTTCGTCCACGGCGACATCCGTGACCAGGAGCTCGTCGAGTCGGTGCTGCGGGAGCACTCCGTGGACGTGGTGGTGAACTTCGCCGCCGAGTCGCACAACAGTCTGGCGATCATTCGCCCCGGCGAGTTCTTCTCGACGAACGTGATGGGTACCCAGGCCCTGCTCGAGGCGGCCCGCACGGTCGGGGTGGCCCGCTTCCACCAGATCTCCACCTGCGAGGTCTACGGCGACATGGACCTCAACGACCCCGGCGCCTTCACCGAGGACTCCCCCTACCTCCCCCGCACGCCCTACAACGCGGCGAAGGCCGGCGGGGACCACGCCGTACACGCCTATGGCTTTACCTACAACCTCCCCGTGACGATCACCAACTGCTCGAACAACTACGGTCCCTACCAGTTCCCGGAGAAGGTCATCCCCCTGTTCGTGACCCGGGCGCTGCAGGGCGAGTCGCTCCCGATGTACGCCTCCACCACGAACCGGCGCGAGTGGCTGCACGTGATGGACCACTGCCGGGCGATCGACGCGGTTCTGGACCGCGGGCGGCTCGGCGAGACCTACCACGTCGGATCCGGCGTCGAGGCGGACATCGAGACGATCGCCGACACGGTGCTCGCCGAGCTCGGTCTGCCCGCGTCGTTGAAGACGATCGTGCCCGACCGTCCCTCGCACGACCGCCGCTACCTGCTGGACTCCACCAAGCTGCGGACCGAGCTGGACTGGGCGCCGTTGATCGACTTCGCCGAGGGCATGCGGTCGACCATCGCCTGGTACAAGGAGAACGAAGCCTGGTGGCGTCCGCTGCTCGGTCGCTCCCCGGTCTCCGAAACGGCCTGGACGAGCTGACAGCCCCAGCCGAGCTGAGCCGTCAGCCGCCGGTCAGCGACGCGTACAGCCGCGCGGTGCGCTCGGCGATCGCAGCCCAGCCGAACTCGGTGACGGCCCGGTCCCGGCCCGCGTGGCCCATCGCGGCCGCCCGGACCGGGACCGCGAGCACCTCGTTGACGGCCCCGGCCAGCGCGCCGGGGTCGTCGGGCGGCACCAGCAGACCGGTGACGCCGTCGTCGACGACCTGGGGAATGCCACCAACCCGGGAGGCGACGACCGCGGTGCCGCACGCCATCGCCTCCAGGTTGACGATGCCGAGCGGCTCGTAGACCGACGGGCAGACGAACACGGTGGCATGGCTGAGCAGCTGGATCACCTCCGGCTTCGTCAGCATCCCGGGCAGCCAGACCACGCCGTCGCGGCCGGCGCGCAGGCCCTCGACCAGGTCGGTGATCTCCGTGAACAGCGCAGGGGTGTCCGGGGCCCCGGCACAGAGCACGAGCTACGCCCGGGGGTCGATCGCCGCCGCCGCCCGCAGCAGCACCGGCAACCCCTTCTGCCGGGTGATCCGCCCCACGAAGATCACCGTCGGCCGATCCGGGTCCACCCCGTGGCGTTCCAGCACGTCGGTCGCGGTGTCCGGACGGTACTCGTCGGTGTCGATGCCATTGCGGATGACGTGCACGCGGGCCGGATCGACCGCCGGGTAGGCATCGAGGATGTCCGCGCGCATGCCCGCGCTGACCGCGACCACGGCGGCCGCCGACTCGATCGCGACCCGCTCGCACCAGGACGACACCCGGTAGCCCCCGCCCAGCTGCTCGGCCTTCCAGGGACGCCGGGGCTCCAGCGAGTGCGAGGTCATTACGTGCGGGACGCCGCCGAGCAGCGCGGCGAGATGGCCACCGAGATTCGCGTACCAGGTGTGCGAGTGGATCACGTCCGCGCCGGCCGCCGTGGCGGCCATGGACAGGTCCATCGACACGGTCCGCAGCGCGTCGTTCGCATCGGCGAGCGCGGCCCAGCTCCGGTACGCCGCGACCGCGGCGACGCCCGGGGCACCCGCCCTCTCGACCACCGGCCGGTCGACGGCACCGGTCGACGGCACCGCACCCGCGGGCCCACCGCCCGGTGCCCCGCCGCCCGGCGCCGGCCCCTCGCGGTGGACGGTGAGGTCGACCAGCCGGGCGAGCTCCCGGCTCAGGTACTCGACGTGCACACCCGCCCCGCCGTAGACGTCCGGGGGGTACTCCCGGGTGAGCATGGCGACGCGCATGTGCGGTCTCTCCCAACGGTGCCGTGACGGGACGGGTGCGGGCGGATAGGGGGATGGCGGCCGGTTCAGTCGGCGATCGTGATGCCCTTGCCGACGACGGTGACGCCCTGCTCGCTCACGGTGTAGCCGCGGGCGCGGTCCCGGTCCTTGTCCACCCCGACCTGGGCGCCCGCCGGCACGTGCACGTTCTTGTCCAGGATGGCGTCGCCCCGGCCGACGACCACGTTGTCCAGGAGCACCGTGTGGTCGACCTCGGCCCAGGAGTTCACCCGCACTCCCGGGGACAGCACCGACGAGCGCACCGTGCCCCCGGAGATGATGACTCCGTTGCTGACGATGCTGTTCATGGCCGTGCCGGTGCGCTGCAGGCCATCGTGCACAAACTTCGCCGGTGGCAGCGAGGGGATGCTGGTGAGGATCGGCCACTCCCGGTTGTAGAGGTTGAACACCGGGTCGAGCGCACACAGATCCATCTGCGCCTCGAAGTACGAGTCGACGGTGCCGACGTCGCGCCAGTAGCCGCGGTCACGCAGCGTCGTGCCCGGGACGACGTTGCCGGCGAAGTCGTACACCGCCGCCGCCCGCTGGGCCACGAGCATCGGGATGATGTTCCTGCCCATGTCGTGGACGCTGTCCTCGTCGGCGGCGTCCTTGCGCAGGGCGTCGATCAGCGCGTCCGTCGAGAAGACGTAGTTGCCCATCGAGGCGAACGTCTCCTCGGGACTGCCCGGCAGACCCGGCGGATCGGCGGGCTTCTCCAGGAACGCCTCGATCGTGCGGCCGTCGGGCGCCGTCTGGATAACCCCGAACGCCCGGCCCTCGGATCTCGGTACCCGCACGCCGGCTCCGCTGTCGAGATGCTGGGCGACCATCTGCCGCGGGTCCATCCGGTACACGTGGTCCGCGCCGAAGACCACGACGATGTCCGGGGCATCGTCGTAGACGAGGTTCAGCGACTGGTGGATGGCGTCGGCGCTGCCGGCGAACCATCGCGGCCCCAGCCGCTGCTGCGCCGGCACCGGCGTGACCTAGTCTTGTTTTCCGCA
>NZ_CDWTMO010000182.1:0-7442 GCF_977946435.1 Frankia sp. CgKIO3
TCGTACGTGTTCGTCGACGCCGCCGACGGGCACGGCCTGTCTGATTAGATTGAGGGCCGCACCGACGCCGCCGCGCTGACTGTTTGCGCCGGGACGAGCGGGTTCCGGCCTGATGGCCGTCGCCAGCTCGCCTCGGCGCAAACAGATTCAACTCTCGCCATTTTCGTGGGATGTTGTCAGCGGCGCAGCGGCGGTGTGACGGGCTCGGGCTGAGGGGCCACGGCCGCCTGGGCTGCGTCCGCGAGCAGCCGGCGTTCTTCAGCGGTCGCCAACAATCCCCCGGGCGCGACAAAACGGGAGGCTACATAGTCCGCTTCGGTGGTGGGTATCGGCACCCGGGTGCGGACAGCCCGTATGCACACCCGTACCGCATCGGCGAGCACGACGAGCACCAGCAGGGCGAACACTATCGCCATGATCCCGTCCAAGGTCGAGTTTTGGACGACTTTGTGCATGTCGCTGATGCTCTTCGCGGGCGCCAGAACCCTGCCTTCGTCGAGCGCGTCGGCATAGCGGTTCCGTTGGGCGAAGAAGCCGAGCTTGGGATCGTCCGAGAAAACCTTCTGCCAGGCCGCGGTGAAGGTGACGGCGGCATCCCAGCCGAGCGGGACGCCGGGCACCCAGGCCCACCGCGCTCGCCCACTCTTGACGAACAGGGTGGTGACGACCGCCAATGCGATGGCGGCAAGCATCTGGTTGGCCATCCCGAACAGCGGGAACAGCTGGTTGATGCCGCCGAGCGGGTCGGTTGCCCCGGTCCAGAGGAAGTAGCCCCAGGCGCCGACCACCAGCGCGCTGCTCAGCCAGATCCCGGGCCACCAGCTCACCCGGCCGGTTGGCTTCCACACGTTCCCGAGCATGTCCTGCAACATGAATCGGCCGACCCGGGTGCCGGCGTCGACAGTGGTCAGGATGAACAATGCCTCGAACATGATCGCGAAGTGGTACCAGAAGGCGGCGAGGCGACCGCCCCCGAATGCGCCTGAAAGGATGTTGGACATGCCGACAGCGAGCGTCGGTGCACCTCCGGTGCGGGCTACCAGCGTCGATTCGCCGACGGCCCGGGCCGCGGATTCGAGGGCGTCCGGGGTGATGGTGAAACCGAGGTTGGTGACCGCGGACGCAGCCGACGCCGCGGTCTTGCCGACGACCCCACCGGGCGCATTCATGGCGTAGTAGAGGCCCGGGCTGAGCACCGCCGCCGCGATCAGCGCCATCAGTGCGACAAGGGACTCGGTCAGCATCGCCCCATAACCGATGAGCCGGACCTGGGACTCCTTCTGGATCATCTTCGGCGTGGTGCCGGACGCGATGAGGGAGTGGAATCCGGACAGGGCACCGCAGGCGATGGTGATGAAGAGGAACGGGAACAGGCTGCCGGCGAACACCGGCCCGTTTCCCCTGATCGCGAAAGTACTGATTGCGTCCGCCTGAAGTACCGGAAATTCGACGAGAACGCCGATGGCGAGCAGCCCGATGGTGCCGACCTTCATAAAGGTCGAGAGGTAGTCGCGGGGCGCGAGCAGGAGCCACACCGGCAGCACCGAGGCGACAAAGCCGTAGCCGACGAGGCAGGCGACCAGTGCCTTCGGGCTGAGTGTAAAGGCGGAGGCGAGGGCGGAGTCCTGGATCCAGCGGCCGCCGACAAGGGCCGCGAACAGTCCGGCGACACCGACGGCGGTGGCCTCAGCGACCCGGCCGGGTCGCAGCACCCGCAGGTAGATGCCCATGAACAGGGCGATCGGGATGGTCATTGCGATCGAGAAGGTGCCCCATGCAGAGGCGGCGAGTGCGTTCACCACGACAAGCGCCAGCACCGCCAGCAAAATGATCATTATGGCGAAGACAGCCACCAGTGCCGCTGTCCCGCCCACCGGGCCGATCTCGTCGCGCGCCATCTGGCCCAGGCTCTTGCCGTCCCGCCGCATGGAGAAGAACAACGTCACCATGTCCTGCACGGCACCGGCGAAAATAACACCGGCGATGATCCAGATCGTCCCGGGCAGATACCCCATCTGTACGGCGAGCACCGGGCCGACGAGCGGACCGGCCCCGGCGATGGCAGCGAAGTGGTGGCCAAACAGGACCCGCCGGTCGGTCGGCTGGTAGTCGACGCCGTTGTCGAGGCGTTCGGCCGGCGTCGCCCGGCTGTCATCCACCCGCAGCACCCGGTTTGCGATGAACCGGGCGTAGAAGCGGTAGGCGATGGCGAAGGATCCCAGGCCGGCGAGCAGGATCCACGCCGCAGAGATCGACTCGTGGCGGGACATCGCGAGCACAGCCCAGCTGATCGCGCCGGCCGCCGACACCGTGGTCCAGATGGCTATCGAACGGAGCCGGCCGGTCCTCCGGCCAAGGCCAGGCCCACGACCGCCGCCAGGCGGAAGGCCGGTTCCGGCAGTATCGAGACGGGTAGTCATACGAGGCGTCCTTTGGCGAGAGCGGCCCGGCCGAGCAGGTCAGCGAGCCCGACATCGGGCGGCAGGTCGGTGCTGAAGCGCCGGAAGCCGAGCCGCGAGCGGCAGTCGACTGTGACATCGCGGCCCAGGAGGAACGGATAGGCAAGTGGATGGGCTACGGCGCTGCCACCGGGATCCGCGTCCACCGGGCGGAAACCCCGGTGCCGCGGCACGAGCGCCCGCGGCGCGGTGCGCAGCCACAGTTGACCGGTGCAGGCGCAGCACAGCCCCAGCGGGGCCCAGTCAAAAACGACTACCTCGCCCTCGCGGAGCGCCGCGCGGGCCCGGTCGGTGAACCGGATCATCGCAGGCCTTCCGGCGCCGTTCCCCGACTGTGCAGCCGCCAAGCGGCGGCGGTCAGCAGCGCGCTTAAGGGCACCCAGGCAAGCTGATACCAGTAAAAGAACGGCACCCCGGCCAGCCGTGGCTCATCCTGCGCATAAAGCGGGACCGCCAGCAGGGCTGCGAACGGTGTCCCGAGGCACGCGACCGCGGCGGTTCGCCGCCGACGTGCCGCCGCGCGGGCCGGACGACCGGCGGCCGGCCGGCCTGCGGAGTTCGCCGGGGCACCCCGCTGGGTGTCCCGGCCCTGCTCATCGTGCCACATCCTGATCTCCCTGCATTTTGATCTTCCTGGTGGTAAGCCACCGCCTGGCCCAGGTACCCAGGCCGGGTGGTCACGCAGGCCGCGATGGTGTCACCGGGAGAGTTGCTCGCCGCGCCTCCGCGGTTTACGACTTGGTGAGCTAGAGGTTTACGGCTTGTTTCGGGATGATACGGGAAGCCGCGTGTAACGGAGGGTGTTCGGATGGCCGACGGGACGACCGTGGCGGGATTCACCGTCGTGATAGCAGGCACTTCGTTACTATCGGTAAGGACGCGCGCGTTCTATCGGCGGGACGAGCTCCCCTCGCCGGAAGGGTGGGCGCTCGCAGGGCGCCCGTTCGGTGGCGTTCTGACCTGGTTCCTGCTCGGCGGTGCGATCTACACCGCATATACCTTCGCCGCGGTGCCCGGCCTCGTCTACGGGGTGGGCGCTCTCGGCTTCTTCGCGCTGCCCTATACGATCATCGTCTATCCGCTAGCCTTCGTGCTCCTCCCACGTCTGGCGGAGACGGCTCGGCGCCACGGCTACGTCACGGTGGGCGACTAGGTGCGGGAACGCCACCGGTCGCCGCTGCTCGCGCTCGCCGTGGCGCTGACCGGAATCGTGGCCACCACGCCGTACATCGCGCTGCAGTTGGTCGGCGTCCGCGCGGTGCTCGTTGCCGGCGGCCTCATCCCGCCTGGGCTGCCCGGCGACCTGGTGCTGGCCTCGGTGTTCGGGGGGCTCGCCGTCGCGACCTATCACAGCGGCATCCGCGCTCCGGCACTCGTCTCGGTCGCCAAAGGAATTCTGATCTTCCTGGCGGTCTTCGCCGTGGTCGGACTCGTCCTAGCCAGGCTCGGCGGAACATGGCCGCGGACGGCTTGCCGGATCCGTCACTCACGCTGGAGCCGTCGACGTTCGCCGCGTTCGCGAGCCTCGTGCTCGGCTCGGCGATGGCCCTGCTGGTGTACCCACACGTGCTCACCGCCGCCTTCGCGGCGAAGAACCCCGACGTCCTGCGCCGCTCGGCGGTCACCCTGCCGGCCTGGACGGGCCTGCTCGGACTCTTCGGGCTGCTCGGCGTTGCCGCCTTGGCCGCGGGGGTACGCGCACCCCGCGGGCAGGCCGAAGCAGCTGTCCCGCTGCTCGTCCAGCAGCTGGCCCCGCCGGTTGCCACCGGCGTCGTCTTCGGCGCGCTCGTTGTCGCGGCGCTCGTCCCCGCGGCGGTGATGTCGGTGGCGGTCGCTATGCTCTTCGTCTGCAACGTATACGTCGAGTATTTTCACCCCACGGCCACCCCCAAGCATCAGGTCCGGGTGGCCCGCGGTGTCTCGCTGGTGACAAAGATCGGGGCATTCGCCTTCGTGCTCGGTCTGCACGACCAGGATGCCATCGATCTGCAGCTGCTGGGCGGGGTCTGGATACTCCAGACCTTCCCGGCGGTCGGGATCGGCCTGTTCTCCACCTGGCTGCATCGCGGTGCGCTGCTCGCCGGATGGGCGGTAGGAATGGCGGCGGGAACCTGCCTGGTAACCTTCGGCGAATTCTCCGCGGTGGTGAACCTGCACCTGTTCGGGGCGTCCGTGCCGCTGTACACGGCGCTCCTCGCGCTCGGGCTGAATCTGGCGGTCGCCACCGCGCTCACCCCGGTCCTTCACCGCGTCGGCGTGGCCCGAAGCAGCCGGATATCCCAGGTGGACCGACTCCCCCGGCCGGACGCGCCGGGATGGCGGTGAGCGGCGGTGCAGGGCATCCTCAAAGATCCAGCAGTCGTCACTGCCGGCGACGCCGCTACTCTGCTGCCTGCCGGGGAGATCCAGGTGAATCTTCACGATCTTGATCGGGAGACCGCCCTCACACGACTCTTCAATACCCACTACGTCTCATTGGTACGACTGGCCGCCCTCCTCGGCGCGGACGACCCGGAGGATATCGCCGCGCAGGCGTTCTACGAGCTCTACCGGCGCTGGCGAAAACTGCGGGACTCGACCGCCACCCTGCCGTATATACGTAGCATAGTCTGCAATCTCACCCGAATGCGACTACGCCATCTCCAGGTCGTCCGAAAACATCTGGAATGGCCATCAGGCCAGATAGAATCGGCGGAGACGCAAGCGCTGCTGCGACACGAACAGCGAGCTGTAGTCGTCGCGTTACAGCGGCTTTCGCCGCGCCAGCGGGAGGCCCTGGTACTGCGGCACTGGCTCGGCCTGAAGGAATCCGAGATAGCCGCGGTCATGGGGATTTCCTGCGGCGCAGTGAAATCCCATGCGGCCCGGGGAATGGCGGCGCTGTCCCGCGCGATGGAGTCCCAGACATGACGTATCACACCGGGCCGCTCAACGACACCGAACGACGGCTGCGCGACGCCCTGGACGCTCTCGCCGACGGCGTGCCCGTGTCGCCCGACGCCTACCGGCGGGCGCGGGCCACCTGGCGCCGCCGCGAGCGCCGCAGGCGGCTCATCCTCGCCGTCGTCATCGCGGTGGTCTTCACCTTCGCGAACCTGGTCGGCCTGTGGGCGCTCAACCACTGACCGGTGTGGACTTCGCCCGATCGCAGGCTGTGACACACCCGCGTCGCTCCACCTTATGAATCCTCGCAAGCACGCTTACGCCACACCTCTCCCCTTGACGTGCGCTACTGTGGTGCTCACGGTGTTAAGTGAACAATAGCTAGCCCATGGAGCGATGATGGGCGGTCGGGTGATGGTGGCGGGCGTCGGCATGGTGCCGTTCGCGACGCCGAGCAGGAGCGACAGCTACGACGTGCTGGTCGAGGGGGCGGTCAGGGCGGCGTTGGCCGATGCTGGGATCGACCTGGCTGCGGTCCAGCAGGCGTACGCCGGCTATATGTACGGCGACTCGACGAGCGGGCAGAAGGCGCTGTACCGGGTGGGGATGACCGGGGCGCCGGTGGTGAACGTGAACAACAACTGCTCGAGTGGGTCGTCGGCGCTGTTCCTGGCGCGGCAGGCGGTGGCTTCCGGGGCGGCGGACCGCGTGCTGGCGTTCGGGTTCGAGCAGATGCGGCGCGGCGCGCTGACGATGCAGTGGGACGACCGGCCCAACGCCTTCGGGCGGTTCGACGACGTGGTCACCAAGGTGCAGGGCGAGGTCGAGGGGGTGCCGTTCGCACCGCGGTACTTCGCCGGTGCGGGCGCGGCCTACTGCGAGAAGTACGGGATGGACCCGGCGGTATTCGCGCGGATCTCGGTGAAGTCGCGCCGGCACGCGGCCAACAACCCGTATGCGGTGTTCACTGATCCGGTGACCGTGGCGGAGGTTCTTGCCTCGCCGCGGATCCTCGGTTGGCTGACCCGGTTGCAGTGCTGCCCGCCCACCTGTGGCGCGGCCGCCGCGGTGGTCGTTTCCGAGGATTTCGCGCGCGCCCACGGGCTGCGCGCCGATGTGGCGATCATCGCGCAGGCGATGACCACGGATACCCCGTCCTCGTTCGACGGGGACCTGATGCGCCTGGTCGGTTACGACATGACCGCGGCCGCCGCGCGGCAGGTGTACGAGGTGGCCGGGGTGGACCCGCTCGACGTGCGCGTGGTGGAGCTGCACGACTGCTTCACCAGCAATGAGCTGATGTCCTACGAGGCGCTGGGGCTGACCCCGGAGGGCACGGCAGAGAAGTTCATCGTCGACGGCGACAACACCTACGGCGGCCGGGTGGTGACTAATCCGTCGGGTGGGCTGCTGTCCAAGGGGCACCCGCTGGGCGCGACCGGGTTGGCGCAGTGCGCGGAGCTGGTGTGGCAGTTGCGCGGCGAGGCCGACAAGCGCCAGGTCGAGGACGTGACCGTGGCGCTGCAGGATAACATCGGCCTCGGCGGCGCCGCCGTGGTCGCCCTCTACGAGAAGGTAGGCTGATTCGCACCTCGGAGACCGAGGGGGTCGTACCGAGGGGGTTGTCCTGCCGGACCGCACGCTTGCGCCGCCGCGCGGCACCCGCCCGCGTAACCGGCGAGCGCTGATCCTCGGCGCTGCCTCGGACCTGTTCGCCCGCCGCGGCTACGACCAGATCGGCATGACCGATCTCGCCGAGGCCGTGGCGGTCGGCCCGTCCGCGCTATACCGGCACTTCTCCGGTAAACAGGACCTGCTCCGCGAGGTCATCTCTGCAGGCCTGGCCCCGCTGCGGCGCCTGCTCGATGATCTCGATCTCGCGGACCGTGCCGGCCGCACCGACCGCGCCACGGCGTCGGCCCGGCTCGCCGCCCGCTGCCTCGACGAACGCCACATCGGCGTGCTCTGGCAGCGCGAAGCCCGCCATCTGACCCCTGACGACCATGCTCTGCTGCGCGCCGAGGTCCGCGAGATCGGACGCCGCCTCACCGACCGGGTGCGCGCCGCCCGCCCCGAGCTCGACCCCCCCACCGCGGACCT
>NZ_CDWTMO010000183.1:0-7436 GCF_977946435.1 Frankia sp. CgKIO3
TTGTGTCCGCCCCGAAACAACAAGGACATCGGGATGCGCCGCAATAGCAGCGTTGAGGAGCGGCGTCTGCGCAGCGGCCGAGAATTCTGGAGAATATTGCGCGGTGAATTTCATCCCGTACCGCGAAGCTTGTTCCTGCGCCCCGCAGGCGACAGAGATGTAGGCGCCGTTGCGGACGGGCGCCACATAGATAATCGACTTACCCGCCGCGGATGTAGAAGATGCTGGGGATGTGGACGATGTACCCCCATTCGACGAGCATGCGGCGAGCGCCGCGACGCAGAGTACCGCAAGCGCGGTCGCAAGTCTTTTCCGTCTTGCCGTCATGACTACTCCAGTATTCCTGCGTGAATAAGAAGTCGAAATAGAGTGGGGCGAATCAGTAGCAGCGTTCCTCAAAAGTGTTCCTCAAGAGCGTCCGCGGTCAGAGTTTGAGCGATGCGAGCATGGTCGGTGGCGCGTCAGCAACGCTCGCCACGCCGGTCTCACTGGGCCTGATCGTCACGTTCACGAACCTAGCCGCACGGAACAACGTTCCAATGAACGGTGGATGGACATTTCCTATCAAGGACGTATAGAAACTTCGTTTTACGCCTGCTTCTCGCGCAGCGACGGGGGCCGGACCCGCGGGTCTGCGAGCGTGCCAGCTTGGTAGGGGACCCCAGGGATCTGCCGGAAAATAACCTCAGAATTTGATGTTGCCCTTGTCGATCAGGTTGGTGTGGATCACGGTGACCAGCAGCCGGTCAGACAGCGACAGGGGACCGCAGCGCAGGACGCGGTACCGGGCATGTTTGTGGTGCAGGCTGACCGGCGGGTGATCGAGCAGGTACTGCTCGACTCTGGCCAGCAGGGCGGTGAAGGCAGGGCCTTCCAGTCCGGTGAGTGTGGGGTGGTGCAGCCAGCTCGTGAGCGGTCAGCCCGGTGCGGGTGGTGGTCGCGCCGATCGTGTTGACGACAACGTCGTGGCTGGTCAGCGGGCGCCCACCCCAGTTGACGCTGATCCAGGAGAACAGTCGGTGCTCGATATTGTTCCATTTCGATGTTCCTGGCGGAAAATGGCAGACTGTCACCTCCAGACCAGCCGTGTGAGCGAAGGCGGCCAGCTCACTTTTCGGGAGGCCTTGACACCAGCCGGCATGATCACACGATGCGCGCGCGTGGTCAGCCCGTGGCGAGCAGGTCGACGGCCGGTCGAGTCGGGACCGCCTGCTGCCGCTCCGCGGCAAGGAACGGCCCTTCGCCGCTCGGGTCCATCACGCCGGACTCGGCCCAGCTGAAGCGGCCCGCGAGCACCTCCTGCGCCGCCGTGTAGTTGCGGGCGTCGTCGTTGCGCCACAGCGCCGCGAAGGACGCCTCGACCCGGCGTCGCGCCTGCCGGCAGAACAGGTCGGCCAGGTCGATCGCAGTCGGCTCGCCCTCCTCATCGAGCATCCGGGCCCGCACGACCGCCGCGCTGATAGCGAATAGTTCGGCGCCGATGTCGACGAGACGCCCGAGGAACGCCTGCTTCTTCTCCAGTCCGCCCTGCCAGCGAGCCATCCCGTAGAAGGTCGACCGGGCGAGCTTGCGCGCCGAGCGCTCCACGAAACGCAGGTGCGTGCCGAGCCGACCGAATTCGAGGAACGATCGCGGCGACGTCCCGCTGCCGACGGCGAGGCCGGGCAGCCAGCGGCCGTAGAAGGCAGCCGCCCGTCCGGCGCCGCGGGCCTTCGCCGCGACCGACGCGTCCGGGGAAATGATGTCACCGGCCACCGAGAGGTGGGTGTCCACGGCCTCCCGCGCGATGAGCAACCGCATGATCTCGGTGGACCCTTCGAAGATCCGGTTGATGCGCAGGTCGCGTAGCATCTGCTCGGCCGGTACCGGTCGTTCCCCCCGGTTGGCCAGGGACTGGGCGGTCTCGTACCCACGACCGCCGCGGATCTGGACCAGCTCGTCGGCGATCAGCCAGGCCATCTCGCTGGCATACAGCTTGGCCAGGGCAGCCTCGATCCGGATGTCCCCGCGTCCCTCATCGGCCATCAGGCCGGACAGTTCCAGCATCGCCTCCAGCCCGAACGTGGTGGCGGCCATGAACGCGATCTTCTGGGCGATGGCGTCGTGCTGGCCGATGGGCCGACCCCACTGGACGCGGTCCCGCGACCATTCCCGGGCGATGCGCAGCGCGTACTTGGCGCCGCCCACACAGGTCGCCGGCAGGGCGAGGCGGCCGGTGTTCAGCGTCGTCAGGGCAATCTTGAGCCCCTCGCCTTCCCGCCCGAGGCGGTCCGCGGCCGGGACCCGGACCCGCTCGAAGCTGGTCACCCCGTTCTCGATGCCGCGCAGACCCATGAACTCGTTGCGGTGCTCCACCTTCACGCCGGGTGCGTGGGCATCGACGATGAAACACGTGATGCCACCGCGACGACCGGCCGAGCGCGGGACGACCGCCATGACCACCAGCCGATCGGCGATCACACCGTTGGTGGTCCACAGCTTGCGGCCGCTCAGCTCGTAGGCGGCGCCGCCCTCGACCGGCACCGCCTGGCTGCTCATCCGGGCCGGGTCGCTGCCCACGTCGGGCTCGGTCAGCAGGAACGCGCTGATCTCCTCGCGGGCCACCTTCGGTAGATACGTCCGCTTCTGCTCCTCGGTACCGAACCCCAGGACCGGCTCGGCCACGCCGATCGACTGGTGCGCCGAGAGCAGCGTGGGCAGGCTCGCATGCCACGAGCTGGACAGTTCAAGCGCCCGGTTGTAGTAAACGGTGGTCAACCCGAGTCCGCCGTACTCCTCGGGGATCTTCATGCCGAGGGCGCCTATCCGCCGCAGCCCGTCGATCACCTGCCCAGGTAGCCGCCCGTCCCGCTCGATCTGCAACGGGTCCACCGTCTCCCGCAGGAACGACTCGAGCTGGGCCAGGAACGCCTCCCCCCGCTGCCGGTCGCCCTCCTTCGGCCGCGGGTGCGGGGAGATCAGATCGAGCCGGAGATGACCGAGGAAAAGCTCCTTGCCAAACGAGGGAAGCCGCCACTCGGCCTCCCGGGCCGCCTCGGCGACCCTGCGCGCCTCCCGTTCTCCCACCTGCGTCATCTCTCGCCTCCCCGTCCGTGAGCGGTATCCCGTCCGTCAGCGGTATGCAGTCCCTACCTACCCGTACTCCTTACCCGCACCGCGCCCATCCGCACGAGCTGGCACGCACACTCAGGCCGCGATCGTCCACGTGCCGTTAGCGTCCGTACCGGCCCCCGCACCGATCTCCGCACCGATCAATGTCGACTTCCATCTGATCGCCCCCTGCCGGCGAATTTGGGGGACCTGAGCACGGTCTGCGGTCCCTGGACCGTGACTGGCTCCCCCAAATTCGACCGCCGCGCGATCATGAGGACCCGAACTCGCGAACGTTGGTAGTCACCGCGTCCGCGACGCGACCTCTCACTGCGGGGGCGGAGGTCGCGGAACAGTAGCACCAGTGTGCCGGGCTGCCGCAGGACATCCACGAGGGTAGATCGGGACGGCATGTACACGCCGAGCACATCAACGAGCCGTTTACTCGAATGTCTCGCCCGGACGACCGGACGGCTGTCCAGGGCGGCGGGCGCGGCGCTGCCCGGGCACTCGACGTCCAGCCCGCGCGGCGCGGCCGATGTCGGCCCGCGCACAAGGCTTGCAGATGTTGCGTTTGTTTCGGATGATGCAGTTGGGAACCGTGAATGTTGATGGAGCTGGCAGAGATGCCTGGCAGAGATGCCCGGCCAGGTTGACGGCGCGACCGGGCGACCGGACCCCGATCTGATCGGCACCCACTGGCGGATCAAGTTTCGCGACCTCCACAAGTACAGAAGCCGCGACGACCTGGCGCGGCGGCGCGAGGCCGACAACCTGACCGAGCTGACCCAGGAACTAGGGCTGTACTGAGCGATGACCTTCACGGTGGTGTACGACGCCAACGTACTCTATCCGAACACATTGCGCAACCTTCTGATCCGGATCGCGCAGTCAGGCCTGGTCCAGGCGAAGTGGACCAACGAGATCCTCGACGAGATAGTCACCGCGATCGGCCGGAATCGGCCAGACATACCGTCCGACGTTGACGACCACATCGTTACCGCCATCCCTGGCGGTGGCTAGATGGGCGAGTTCCCCCACGCCGACGGAATCACCTGGCACGAGCCGGTCATCGGCTGGGGAGTCCTCGACCTCGGCATCGGGGACTCGTTCTTCGTCAATGACGATCAGGGCTACTTCGAGCACTGCCCCGCCGCCGACCTGGTCAGGGTCTGGCACCCGAACACCACCGGTTTGACGGCGCCCCCACCAGGCACCAATGCCTGAGTTGGTTCAGCGCCCGCCCCAAGCCTACCGCGAACCCGGCAATCGGTACCGCCATGACCTGCGCTCCGGCAACGCTTCCGCCACGGCTTCGGGCGGAAGCCGCCGGTCATACGCCACGTACTCGTGATCACCCGGATGCAAGATCACATGGATGAAACAGGCGACGAATTCCTCCGTGTGAACCGACGTGTAAGCCCTGATAGCGCCATCAGAAAGACGCCGGGGGATCACCTCCCCCGGCTACACCGGGGCGTCAGCGTTCCTCGGTGAGTAGGGGCGTACCACCGGTGCGACCGGCCTTAAGTCAGTGAGCCGTCGATTTTGACCACGTACAGCTTGATGTCGGTCAAGTACGGCACCACGGTGCCCGCTGCCGGCTCCTGCCGTACCACCTTCCAATGCGAGTCGATGATCTGAAGGCGTCCCCGTCCAGTCGCGTCGATTGAAGTCGACCGCAAGGGCGGGAAAAGAAGCTCCTGCGCGCTTTGCAGGTTCATGCCGACAACATTAGGGACCGCCTTCACCGCGGGGACCGTCGGCTGGGTTGCGGCAGGCGCGGCAGTGGTAGGGATACCCCCTTCCGTGCCGGAGACCGTAATGGCCGTTGTCGTCGCCGCCGGGACGGCGGTGGTCGCGGCCGTCGGGGTGGCGGTCGTGGAGCTGGGGCTCGCGATCGCGGCGACGATAAGAAGCGCGACCACAGCGACACCGCCGATAATGCCGATCTTCTTCCAGTCGCGACCCTGCCGCGGTGGCGGCATCGGGGGTCCGTAGCCGCGGGTCGGCCCATCTCCGCCCGGGTGAGGCTGCTGGTAGCCCTGGCTTCTGCCGTCGTGGTAGCTGTGGTGCCTTTGATCGTCGTAGTACGACATGACCGACCCCCGTTGAGACAGCATCGGGGAATGGGCGTCACCCCCCGACAACGCGGCGCACAGGGTATCGAAGGCATCACTGGACCGAATCGCGGGGTACGCGCTGGGCGGGTATCCCGCGGATGGGCTCTTGCGTGTTTCTCGGATCCGGGAACCGTCCGTTACGAGTCCTTCGGGCCCACCGATCGACAGTCCGGGCAGTCCCTGGAGGATGACACCGGCCGGAACGTGAGCCGGACACCCCACCGTGGCGGTGGCCGCCGATGCTTCTTGCAGCGCAGCACGATTACCGGGTTGGGCCACGGTCTGCCAGGCGCCTCGTCCATGCCGTCAGGATGGCCCGGCCGGCGCGGCCGCGCCGTATCCTTCGCGTGGGCTCCGGTATGGGTGCCCGGCAGCTCAGGCTCTGGAGGTTGCCCCACGCCGGGTGTTCCACTCGGCTCGGCTGATCGCATAGACGTTGTTCGCCCTCCATGGGCCGACGTCAGCCACCTCCCGGAAGGTCATCCCAAGCTTGCGCGCGATCGCGTTCATCCCCGCGTTCTCCTGGTATGTGATAGTGATCAGCTCGTCGACATCCAGCCGATCAAAGCCGAAGTTGAGCGATGCTGTGATCGCTTCTGTGCCAAGTCCCTGCCCCCAGCGGTCCCGGCGGATAGAGACAGCGACCTCGACGGCGAGCCAGCCCTCGGCGTAGAAGGTTCCTGCCCGGCCTATGAACTCGTTGGTATAACGGTCGGTCATGGCCCGCATACCATGTCCGCGTCGCTCCCATAGCGCCCGGGCCCGTTCGATCAGTCGGACTGTCCCCTCCCGCCCGCACGGACCATCGAGATAGCGCATGGTCTCGGGGTCGGCGTCATCGCCGCGTACGGGTCGATGACGGCGTCGAACCAGCCGCGAAGGATGAGCCGTTCCGTGACAACGATGGGGATCTCGGGTGCGGTCACTGGGTGAGGGCGAGCCGTGGGCGGGCGCCGAGCTGCTCGCGTAGATCTTTGACTGGGGGTAGTTCAGCGAACGGATCAAGATGCTTGCTGATATCTCCGGCCTTGGCTGTGACACTGTAGGTCGGGATGGCGTTCAACATCGAGACCACTTCCGATGCGTGCCGAGTAGCCTCCTCCGGCTCGGGTTTGGATCGAAGTAGCAGCGCCAGGGAGAGGTTGAGCATGGCGTTCCCGAGGTCTTCGAATCCACCACCGGTTCGTTGGTAGGCGTCGACCGATGCGCGCGCCATCGCCTCGGCCGCCTCGCCATGCCGGAGAGGGGCGAGAGTCCGCGCTGTCGACTGGTCGGCGTGGACGGGTCCGAACGGTGATGCTCCGGGTAGCGGGGGATTGGCCACGACGTGGTCATGCATGAGCGCGAGCGCTTTTCGTGCGCCGGCTTCGTCTCCGAGCGCGACCAGTCCTCGAACTTCGTAGGCGGCGAGTCGCGCGGCCAGGTAAGGATGATCGGCTATTGTCAAGGCCTCCCGGGTCGACCCTGCGGGTCCCGGCAGGGCGTATTCAAGATCTTCTGCTGTCTTTTCGAGCTTCGCTTCCTTCCACAGGCGGATCAGTTCGCCGTCGGACTTCAGCTCCCGGTTGAGGTCTGCGACGACTCTGGGTGACGGTAGCTGGTGGCCGTTCGCCGCGTCGCCGATTACTTGGCGCGGGATCCCCGTCTTCCGGTGCAACTTACTGTGATCGTTCTGTCGATCTGCGATCAAGCCTCGAAGATACGTCACGAACTGTGACCGTGCTTGTCTCTGAGGATCCATCGCCTTGTCCTCCTGTCAAGCGATGCCCTGTCATGGCCGTCATCTGCATGCATGAAGAAACGGCTGCATTCTGCAGCAGATCTGGTGCGCAGTGTGTCATGTCCTTACCGGCGGATGTGCCGGCCGGCATCCGGAGGCCAGGGAGGATTCGTGACGCTGACGGGTTCTCCCTGCGGATCACCGGGCGGGTGGAAGGCGGCCACCTATACCGGGAGGAGGAGCGGGCCCCACCGCTCGCGGGCACCCTCCCCCTCCCGGGCCCTGCCGACCCGCCGGCCCGGAGCGAACTGGATTCCCGTGCGGGACACACCGGCGAACTATTCGATCTCCGTGCTCGACGCCAATGGGCGTCCGGTCGAAACCCTGACCGGCTGGCCCACGGCCCGGCTCGCCGACGAGCACGCCCAGACCTTGCCCGACATCGTCGGCTACCGGGTCGTTCCGCTTCGCCGTGTCAACGGCCCCTGAGAGCCTGTCCTGGG
>NZ_CDWTMO010000184.1:0-7437 GCF_977946435.1 Frankia sp. CgKIO3
AGATCAAATGATCAACTTATTTAATGACGATCCCTTACGGTCACCTTCAGACTGCCGGGACTTTGGAACATCGAAACTTTCATGTCAATCGATCTGGCCACCAGACACGGCATCAGTACATGCTCGTCCATGAGACTCACCCGAAAATACTGGGCGGCATAGTTCTTCAGTTCCGAACAACATTTTGACGCCAATGCGTACGTTACATTTTCCGCCACCACCATCGCCAGCGTGATAGCCGTGGTCTCGCTGATCCTGGCGGTCGGCCTTCTGAATCTCTGCACGGTGGACGGAAAATGGTAGACGACAGCCCGTGTGCCGGCGAGAAGAGTCTCCATGCGGATGTTCCTGCGCTGTTCGGCGCGGCGGACGACCTCGTCGACGTACTGCTGCGGGGTCCATGTAGCGGCCCGATCCGCGGCCTGTCGGGCGTGCTGGTCTGGCTGGGAGACAGGCCGGCTCTGCTGCTGCGGGAGCTGCTGCGGCGAGCCGACTGGTGTTGGCGGGGTGGGAGACGGTTCGGCCGGGGAGGGTGAGGCTGGACGCCGTGCGGACGAAGGCAGCGGGTCGGGGTGCTTGCTCTCCCAGGCGAGGCGGCGGGCAGCGGCGACCGCGCCGAGGGCGACCGCCATGTCCGGGTCGTCTACCTGGACGACCGGGCGCCCGGTGTGTCGCTGGATGTGCTCGGTGACGGTCGGCAGCCGGCAGCTTCCGCCGGCGGGCACCACGGCCACGATCTGGTCCCAGCTCAGCTCGGCGGTGGCGCGGATCAGGTCGCACTCGGCCAGGGTCCGGTCGATCAGCGGGCCTACGGCCTCGGCCAGCTGACCGCGGGTGAGGGTGAACGGCTCCGGCGGGTCGAGGACGGTGAGAAACTGGTAGGCCTCTGGCTGGGTGGCGAGCGTGCACTTCAGCCGTTCGCAGTCCTCCCGCAGCAGGATGCGGCGGCGCAGCACGTCCTCGTCGTCGGGGTCCCCGTCCAGCACCTTCACGCTCTGCGGCAGGCGTTCCCGGACGAGCCTCAGGATCGCCCGGTCGAAGGCGCCGCCGCCCACGTCCGGCAGCCCGCCGACGCGGCCGAGCGTGGTGTACTCGCCGCCGTTACCCCGCGCGCCGCTTTGGACGATCGCCGCGTCGAACGTCCCGCCGCCCAGGTCGTAGACCAGCACCGGCAGCCCGGTCTCGGAGAGGCGGGTGCTGCTCAGGGCGTGCAGCGCTGCCGCGGACGGCTCCGTGACGAGCTTGGTGCGGGCCGGGTCGAATCCAGCGACCTTGGCGGTGCGGCGCATCAGGTCGCGTCTGGCCCGCTGCCAGCTCGCCGGGACGGTGATGACCACCTGCTCCGGCTCGCCCTCGCCGGCGATGCGTTCCTCAGCGCAGGTGCGTAGGAATCGCAGGACCTCGGCGGCGAGATCGTGCGGCTGCAGGACACGGGCGCCCAGCATGCTGGGGATGTCCATGCCAAACTCGCGTTTGAACTCGGCGCGGTAGTACTGCTGCCGCTGGTGCTCCGCGGCCGCTCCCACCGCCAGGCTGCCGTCCGGCCGGCCGCAGACCGAGGTACGGAACGAGGTCTGGCCGTAGGACGAGGACGGGTCACGGATGGTGAGCACGGAGCCGTCTGGCCGGCCGATGACGACGGCGGAGTTCCAGGTGCCGAAGTCGATGCCCAGCACCAGGCCGGGAGCGACCGTCATCGGACGGCCAGCGCGTCGACGCGGTCGAGCAGGTGCTGGCCGACGGCCAGCCGGTCAATCAGCACGGCGCGGCGCTCGTCGCGGGCCTGCCCGGTGGCGGCGTGACTCTCCCGCAACCTGCGCCGGGTCGCGCCAAGCGCGTCCAGCTCGGCACCCAGCAGGTCGGCGAACTGCTGCTCCACCCGAAGCCGGGCATGGGCGGCACCTACGTCGAAGGTCTCCAGGGCGCTCCTGGTGGCCGTCACGATCTGGTCGTGCAGGCTGCGCCGCAGCTCCTGGACGGCGCGGGTGGAGACGGCGCGGCGCTGGTCGAGCTGCGTCCTGACATCCTGGAAGGCGTCCTGGAAGGCGGTGCCCAGCTCGATCACCGTGTTCAGGGACTGGAACGGGCCGCCGGAGGATGACGACTCCGCCCCGAAGGAGCTGACCGGCCCGCCGAAAGCCGTGGCCATGCCGCGGCCCATCACGAACCTGACCAGCAGGGAGGCGATCTGGGCCGGCGGCGTGTTCCGGGTGACCGCACCAGCGACTATCTTCATACGCTCACGCAGTGTCACCCGCTGTTCGCGGGCCGCCCGGACGATCTCGTCGGTGTCGGGCACCGGGATGTCGGCTGCGTCCACCAGACTCCCGGCCTCGATGCCAAGGGTGTCCGCGTTGGTCGGTGGGAGATGCCTGGAGCCGTCGACGGAACCGCCGGCCGGGCTGGCCGTGCCGGTGTGGGCGGCCAGCGTCTCGTAGGCGTCCCGGGCGATGACAGCGACAGCGCGCCGAGCCTGGTCGGCCGCGGTGGCGAGGGTGCGGGTGCACTCGACGGCGGCCGCCCGGAGCCGTTCGATCTCCGCGGCCGGGTCGGGGCCGGCGCCGGCCGCAGTGGCACCCGGTTCGGCGCCATCCGCCGCGGCGAAACCGGTCGGAGCGATGCCGGCCAGGGCGAGGGCCTGCGCCGCCGTCGCGAAGTCGGCCGCCAAGGCATCCCGGACCGGGGGGATCCGCTCGGCCCAGATCGCCTCCAGCACGCTGTGCCAGAACGCCTCCGCGGCGGTCAGGTGCCGCAGGCGTTCCTCAGCCTGGTCGAGGTCGGCGGTGGCCCGCTGCCAGGGCGCATCGTCGTCCATGATCTGCAGCTCGTCGCGAAGCGTGGCCTGGGCCGCGGCAAGCGCGCCCAGCAGGCCGTCGAGGGCGCGGTCGAGCCGCGCGGCCTCGGTACGCGCGCCGACGCCCTCCCACAGAGCCTCTTCCAGCTCGGAGAACCCGGATCTGGTGTCCGGTCCCGGGTCCGGCATTCCGGACCCCAGCTCCTCCAGGTACTCCAGCCGGCGGTAGGTCGACACAGGAAACACGGGGCTCTCCGACCCGTGCTCCCCGGCTAGGCCTGCGATCTTGGTGCGGGTGTCCCGGACAACGATCTGCGGGTCCCGGACCTTGTCGGTTTTCGTCACCACGGTGAGGACGGTGTCGCAGGCCTCCAGCGCCTCCCGCAGAAACCGCAGCTCGCCAGTGGTGAGCGGCTCCACCGCGTCCACCACGAAGACGAGCACGTCGGCCCGGCCGAGGTGGCTGCGGGTGATCGCACTGTGGGCCGGGTCCAGGCTGCCGATGCCAGGCGTGTCGACGATCACGATGCCGGAGCGGAGCCGCTCCACAGGTGCCTCGATCCGCACACCCGCCACCCGCCGCCGGTTGCCGGGGTTGCCCTGCTCGACGACATGTTCCGGGAGCTGGTCCACCCCGATCTCGACCTCGGTCTCGGCGCCTTGCCCACCCGTGCCACCGCCACCAGCAGCGGGTTCCCGGCGGCGCACCCAGGCACGGTCGGCGGGCCCCCAGGCAAGCGCGGAGACCACACACGTCGCCACGTCGACGTCGGACGGGAACAGGTCCGGCCGGCCGACCAGGCTGGACTTGCCGCGTTTGAACTCGCCGCAGACGACCACGTGCCGCCGGTCGGACGCCAGCCGCTCGTAGTCCTCCCGCAGCCGCCGCCGCACGCCCGCCCCGACGAGATCGGCGGTGGCCACCTCGACCTCGTCGGACAGCTCCAGTACCGCGCGCCGGACCGTGTCGAGTCCGGAGCTCCTCGCGGCCTCGGTTCCTTCCCTGCTCTCCGGGGACTTCTCGACAGCCCTGGGAATCCCAGGCATCGGCAGGCTGGTTTCGGTCATGCCGGTGCTCCCGTGTCGATCACTGCGGTCGTCGCGGCGGCCTCGGCCTCGGGATGGCCGAACACGGTCACCTGCTGCGGCCGCAGCAGGTCGTCACGCCAGCGGTAGCCGGGGCGGATGGTCGCCGCGATGTGCCCGGTGAGGTCACGCCCGGCGGTGTCCGGGGCCGGGCGCCGGTTCAACACCTCGTGCCGCCGCGGGTCGGCCGGGCCCTCGTCCCGGACAGGATGCACCTCGCAGACCGGCAGCAGATCGGCGAGGGACTGGCGCACCCACGCCAGCGCGGCCGGGTCCAGCGGCGCGGAGCCGACCTGCCCGACCAGCACGTCCAGCCGGTCCAGCACGTCGATGACCCGCAGGGCCACCGGATGCGGCTCCTGCGCGCCAGGCTCTGCGAACCCGTCCCCGTCCCCGGGACGGGAGACGACCCCGACGGGAGCCGCGGCGCCGGGAGTCGCGGCGCCGCTCCGGGCCGAAGCGGTCTGATCGAGGTGCCGGTTGCCGGCCCTGACGAGCGCATCGATCTGGCGGGCCAGGGCGTCGAGTTGGCGCGTGAGCGCGACCAGCCGGTCGACCACCCAGGACGGAACGCCGTCGGTGTCGTGGCCACTCTCCGGCCCGCGCCGCCGTGCCAGCCCGCGCAGCAGGCCGGTCATCGCGAGCCCCCCGCCGGTGCTGTCCTGATGGACCCCTTCATCGTTTCCCCGTCTCCTCGTTTTCCGCCATCTCCGAGTCGTCCGCCGTCTCGCCGTCGGCGTGTTCGTCGTAGGCGAGCAGAGCCCGCGCACGGGCGATCAGGTCGGCCGCGTCGGCCGCGCGTTGCCGCAGCCGGCTGTAGCAGCCCAGCAGGGTGCGGGCCGCGCCCTGGGTCGCCGCGTCCAGGGTCGGGTCGGCCTGCCGGCGCGCCCACACCTGGACGCGCCGTTCCGCGGCGGCGACCAGCTCCGCCGGGGTGGCCGCGGCGGGCAGGCCAAGCCGGTCGGCGCAGCCCCGGCCGTGCTCGCCGGTCACCCGGAGCACCTCCTCGGCCTCCGCCGCCGTCAGGTCGAGATCGCCCCGGTAATGCGCGGCCAGCAGATCGAGCTCGTGGAAAGCCGGCTCCTCGGCACGGGCCCGTTCCAGTTCCTCCGCCAGATCCTCGACCATCTCCGGCACCAGCCGGCCGGCCCGCACGACCCTGGTCCGGGTGCGGACGAGCACCGCGTCGACGTCACGCAGCCCGCCGTCCATCCTGATCAGATCTGCCCGGTTACCGAAGTGCCCAGTCAGGACGCGACGCAGCTGCGCCACCCCGCTGTCCCGCACAAGCTGGGCGCGCAGGGCCTCGGGGCCCAGCCCATCGCGCAGATACCGGGCTGCGAGCAGCACGCCCCAGCCGCCCAGCCGGCCGTGCACACACTGCCGCGCCTGCTGGGGGACATCGATCCCGGGGCAGCTCGGGGCGGTGAACCGGTCGGCGTCGGCCAGACCACCCGCCGCACCACCGCGAACAGGTCCGCCAGCTCGTCGGACGCCCCGCCGTCCGGACCTGGGTTGCCGGTCGACCAGTCGGTTGAACACGTCACTGTCGACAGCGCCGCTCACGGGATCCGCCACACCGCTCACCGGCCGCCACCAGACCTGATCAAGCACTGGACACGGTCGACAGCCTGGCCGCGCCAACGGGACCCGGCACAGCCCGCGGCCCCCAGGTCTGTGCGGAGAACGCGGCGCAGGGCGGGTGCCTGGCTGCTCTGCCCCGCGTTCCAGTCGACCGACGACGGCTGGTGTGCCATGGTCAGCACGCGCCGCGGATGAGGCATGCGTGCTCTTTCCACCACGTGAGGACGACTCCCGGAACCAGATTCTCGTGAATCGCGACGATGCGCTCGGCATCGAAGGACCAGTTGATCTGGAAGAGGCCACCGGGCAGTAGGCCGCAGACTCTACGACCGACCGAGTTTCCCCCGACCTGCGCGTACCACCATCCATTCACTGCCTGGTTGCATTCCGCATGAGCGGCAAGCGACCGCGTGGCGACCGTCAGATACTCCAGCAGGTGAGAGTCCCGGAGATACCGGAGGAACTGCACCCGAAAGTAGCCCGCGGTCGTCTTACAGCTTATTGCTGCCCAGGCGTTCCACGGCTCTCCTTCCAGATTTGTCCGGGCCTCGCAGGTGCCCAGATCTATCTGGTACGGGTCGAGCATATTGTAGATTTCCCGGTGACGGGCCTGAAGGGACGCGGGCAGCGTAGGCGTCGTCGCCTGGCTTCGGGGAGAGACGGTGACGCTGACCGACTGGCGGCGGTGGTTCGGCTGGTCGGACTCCCCGGCGGTGGCAATGATAGCGAGGGCGACCGCGGGAATCGCGGCGAGCAGCAGAACAGCGACGAGCACCCAGCGGACCCGGCGAGACCGAGACCTGGCCGGTCTGCCCCTGTTCTCCGTCGGCTTCTTCGACTTCCTCTGCTTCCCGGACCGCGGCCAAGCGGTAGATGCCGTGGCGCCCGGTTGGCCATCCGCTGACGGATCCCAGCCCTGTGCCCAGGGGCGGACGGTGGCGAGCTGATCGGGCTCCGCCAGAGCGTCGGAGCCATGATCGGCGGTGGCTGTGTGATCCGCGGCTGTCTGGGTCCGAGGGGAGCGCGCGGGCGCGGCGAAGGCCGGCTGTGGCATCTCGGCCGGCCCTGTCGTCGATGGTTGCGCGGGTTCCTGCGCGGACGGAGCAGGCGGAGCCGGAGACGCGGGATGCGTCGCCGCCGATGCGGGGCTTCGTTCCGTGGCCTCGCGCAGGTCGTCGGCGAGCCGGACAGTGAAGCCCGAGCGACCGACCCAGCCCGGGCCGAGGGTCTCGGTGACCGCATGCGCGAGGTCGAGAGCGAACGAGTGGGCGTCCTGGTGGCGCTGCCCCGGGTCCTTCGCCAGGGCACGCATCACGACCTCGGCCACCATGGGCGGCACACCGGCCGGCGGGTCGGGAGGCGTGTTCAGATGCTGCAGGTAAAGAGCCGGCAACGACAGCTGCTGGAACGGCGGCGCCCCGGTGAACAGCTCATAGAGAACGATTCCCAGGGCGTAGATGTCGGTGGCAGGGCCCAGACGGCCGCCGGAGATCTGCTCGGGTGCCATGTACTTCGGGGTGCCGACGACAGCGCTGGCGGTCGCGGCCGTCCCCGCGAAGATCTTCGCGATACCGAAATCGGTGACCTTCAGCGTGTCGGCGACATCAAAGAGAATATTGTCCATCTTGACGTCACGATGCAGCACCCCCTTGGCGTGGGCAAACGAGAGCGCCTCGGCGACGGCCAGCCCGACCGCGCAGCTCTGCTCCGGGAGCATTCCTTTCCGCCGACGGGTGAGAGTCCCGCCGGCGAGCAGCTCCATGATTATCAGGCAGAGCCCGTCGTCCTCGACATAGTCATAGACCCGGACGACATGCGGATGGTCGATGCCCGCGAGTAGCCGTGCCTCGGACTCAAAACTCTCCTGGGCCTCCTCGCCACTGGCGGCAAGTACCTTGATCGCGACCGCGCGGTCCAGGCGACGGTGCCGCCCGGCGATCACCAGGCCGAAGGTGCCGGTTCCGAGCAATGCC
>NZ_CDWTMO010000185.1:0-7370 GCF_977946435.1 Frankia sp. CgKIO3
CTGGTCGGTCCTGAGATCGACCGGGCTGCCTTCCTCCGCGAGAGTCTTCCACCACTGCCCGACCTCCGGGTCGTGCCGGTCCGCGCTCGTCACCGCAACCAGCCCCTTGGTAATTGGACGATCCTCACCAAATACCCTAGTGGGAACGGATTTTGTGTTCCTCTACGGGTGTCAGAGTCGGTCGACGGCGGTGACCCGGACCACCGCGACCCCGGCCTCGTCCGAGGCGGCCAGGTCGATCTCCGCGTTGAAGCCCCAGTCATGGTCCCCGGCCGGGTCGTCGAAGATCTGCCGCGCCGTCCACATCCCCGGCGCCCCCGGCGTCCCCGGCTTCTCGTCGAGGATGAGCAGACCCGGCCCCCGCGCGTCCGGACCGGTCCCGATCTCGCCATGCTCGGCGAAGTACGGCTCCAACGCCGCCCGCCACCCGTCGGCGTCGAACCCGCCGTCATACCCGCCGTCGAGCTCACCGAGCGTGTCGTAGCGGCGCAGCGCGGCGAGCTCGACCCGGCGGAACAGCGCGTTGCGCACCAGCACCCGAAATGCCCGGATGTTGCCCGTGACCGCCGGTGGCCGCCCGTCGACGCCACCACCGCCCGCCGCGGCGCCCGCGGCGCCCGGGGCGCCCGCACCGTCCCCGGCCGGGTTGCTCAGCCGCTCCCACTCGTCGAGGAGGCTCGAGTCGGTCTGGCGGACCAGTTCCCCCAGCCACTCGGTCAGGTCGACGATCTCCTCGGTGCGGGCGTCCTCGGGCACCGTCTGGCGCAGCGCCTTGTAGGCGTCGGCCAGGTAGCGCAGCAGCAGCCCCTCGGAGCGGGCCAGCCCGTAGAACGCCACGTACTCGGCGAACGTCATCGCCCGCTCGTAGAGCTCCCGCGCCACCGACTTCGGCGCCAGCTCGTAATCGTCGACCCAGGGATGCCCCCGCCGGTACAGGCCGAACGCCGCGCCCAGCAGTTCCGCCAGCGGCTGGGGATAGCTGACCTCCTCCAGCAGCTCCATCCGCCGGTCGTAGTCGACGCCCTCGGCCTTCATCGCCGCGACCGCTTCCCCCTTCGCCTTCGACAGCTGAGCGTGCAGCACCTGCCGGGGATTGTCCAGGGTCGCCTCCAGCACCGAGAGCACATCCAGCGCATAGGAGGGGGAGGCCGGGTCGAGCAGCTCCAGCGCGGCCAGCGCGAACGGGGACAGCGGCTGGTTGAGCGCGAAGTCGAGCTGTAGGTCCACCGTCACCCGCACGCTGCGGCCCAGCTCGTCGGGGGTGCCGAGGCGCTCCACCACCCCGGCCGCCAGCAGCGTCCGGTAGATCGCGATCGCCCGGTGGATCAGCCGGCGCTGGGTGGCGCGATCCGAATGGTTGTCGGTGAGCAGGTGGCGCATCGACGCGAATGCGTCCCCCGGCCGGTTGATCACATTGAGCAGCATCGCGTGGTTCACGGTGAACTGGGAGGTCAACGGCTCGGGTTCGGCCGCGACGAGCCGTTCGAACGTCGCCAGGCCGTACCCGACGCTGCCCTCGGGGGGTTTCTTGCGGACCACCTTGCGCCGCTTCTTCGGATCGTCCCCGGCCTTCGCCAACGCGCGTTCGTTCTCGATCACATGCTCGGGGGCCTGCACGACGACGTTGCCGACCGGGTCGTAGCCGGCCCGCCCGGCCCGCCCGGCGATCTGGTGGAACTCCCGCGCCGACAGCAGCCGCACCCTGCTCCCGTCGTACTTCGACAGGGAGGTGAACACCACCGTGCGGATCGGCACATTGATCCCCACCCCCAGGGTGTCCGTGCCGCAGATGACCTTCAGCAGCCCCGCCTGGGCGAGTTGCTCCACCAGCCGGCGGTACTTCGGCAGCATCCCGGCGTGATGCACCCCGATGCCGTGGCGGACCAGCCGGGACAGCACCTTGCCGAACCCGGCGGTGAACCGGAAGTTCCCGATCGTCCTCGCGATCGCGTCCTTCTCCGCCCGGGTCGACACGTTCACGCTCATCAGGGCCTGCGCCCGTTCCAACGCCTGCGCCTGGGTGAAGTGCACGACGTAGACGGGGGCCTGGTGGGTCTCCAGCAGCTCACCGATCGTCTCGTGCATCGGCGTGGTGACGAACCGGTAGAACAGCGGCACCGGACGCTGCGCGGAGCGCACCACCGCGGTGCCGCGCCCGGTGCGCCGCGTCAGGTCCGCCTCGAACAGCGACACGTCGCCGAGCGTCGCCGACATCAGGATGAACTGGGTGTGCGGCAGTTCCAGCAGCGGCACCTGCCAGGCCCAGCCGCGGTCGGGATCGGCGTAGTAGTGGAACTCGTCCATGACGACCTGACCGACGTCGGCGGCGACCCCGTCGCGCAGCGCGATGTTCGCCAGCACCTCCGCCGTGCAGCAGATGATCGGCGCCGTATCGTTCACGCTGGCGTCCCCGGTCATCATCCCGACCTGCGCCGCGCCGAACATCGCGCACAACGCGAAGAACTTCTCCGACACCAGCGCCTTGATCGGCGCGGTGTAGAAGGTACGCCGCCGCGCCGCCAGCGCCGCGAAGTGCGCCCCCGCCGCGACCAGGCTCTTGCCCGACCCGGTCGGCGTCGCCAGGATCACGTTCGACCCCGAGACGATCTCGATCAGCGCCTCAGACTGTGCCGGGTACAGCTCCAGCCCCTGCTCTGCGACCCACTCGGTGAACGCGTCATTAGAGTGCGTCGGGATCAGGCCCGCCGCCGGGGCCGGTCAGGTCCGGGTTCTTCGAGTCGGGGTCCTTCGGGTGGGGGGCCCGTTCGCCGTCATGGCCGGTGCCGGAAGTCGGGGGAAGGTGGTCGGTGAGTGTCATGGTCGTTCGATCGTGCCTGATGAACGTCGCCCACGGCTTTCGGGTGGGCGGTCCGTGACGCTTTGCTACCCGGAGTGGGCGGTGTTCGTGAAGTCCGCTTTCCACGCCTCGATGCGGGGGTACACCCAACCCGGTTCTGGCGGGTAGCACCAACGCCCCGATCCGGAAAACCGACCACAGGTAGCACTGACAATCCCCCAGACACGGAGGGAAACACGTGTCCCGTGAATCCGAACTGCAGTCGGCCATCGTCGCCTCTGCCGCTGCATCTGGCAGCACCGAGTCCATTATCATAAAATCTACGGCTACCGCGTCCGGTACGGCCAAATCCATGTCCTGCCCGGCCAGATCGATCCCAGCGCCGCACTCATCCGCCTGTTCGAGAAGCTCGGCTGGGTGCACGACGTGCGGTGGCCCACCGCCAAACGGATCGCCGCCCGCCGCGTGGACGCGGGCGCGGTCCTTTGAGAAACAACGTCGTAGCTTGATCGGAGAAAAACCGGCACGGGCTTTGAGCGTGCCACCTCGGTCGAATCTTCACTGACGGGCACCCTTTACCCCGTCCGTCCACTACACCGTGACGGTGGCACGTCCCTACCACCATGCCTGGCGTCGTGCCTGCTGCGACCGGCTCGGCCATCCAGTCCCGGCCGCAGGCGGCAGGCGGGATCCGCCTACCGTCCGGTGAGGGGAGGGCTCGGTCAGCCGGCCATCCGTACCGCGCCGCCGCCGCCGGCGCCCGCGGGGCCGGCCGAACCGCCCCGCCGGTCGGAGACCCGCAGGATGCGGCCGGGCGGCTGTTCGTCTCCGCTGAGCCAGTATCCGCGGTCGCGGCGCAACCCGGCCCGTTCCGGGGAAAGGCAGGTCCCCTTCACCCGATGCGCGTCGAAGCCGGTGGTGGTGCCGGCGAAGGTCTCGTGGCAGGACGGGCAGTGCGCCGCGGTCAGCGCCGTCCAGCGCACGTCGCAGCCGCCGCAGCTGAGCAGGATGGGGCGTTCGTACTCGTTGTCCCGCCCTGCCATGAAACCGCCTCTTCCCGCGAAGGTTCCGATCTCCCGTCGTCGGATTCTTGCCGCTCAACGTTTCCAACGTGGGCATTTCGGCTTTGTAGCTCTTCGGGCGCGTCGCGTCACCGGGCTGCCACCGGCCGCCGGAGGCGCCGCGGACCCTGGTGCTGCTACCGTGAGCATCGGTGCGGCGACCGTGAGAAGCGGTCCGGAGGGGCGTGAACTGTCGGACCCGCCGGTGAGAATCGACCAGTGACGTCGGCATCCCCGTCCTACCCGGAGTCGGGCCGGCTCGCCCGGCTGCGGGCCGACGGGTTCGCCCGCTGGGATCCGCTGGCCGGGGCCGGCCAGATCGCGCGGGTGCTCGCCGAGATCGAGGCGTTGCTGGCACCCCGCTGGGTCTGGTGGTCGGCGCGGTCCGCGGCGCGCGTGCCGCTCGCCGCCGGTATCCGGATCGGCGCCAGCTGGGATCTGGCCGCCGTCCACCGGATACTGCACGGCGGCCGCCGCCCAGGCCGGTCTGCACAACCTGCCCGCCCGGTCACCCGGAGCCTCTGGGTAGGCGCATCGGGTGGGGAGGGTATCCGGACGGTGGCCGAATTATGGGGAGCCAGTCACGGTTTGGGGACCGCAGACCGTGCCTAGGTCCCCCAAATTCGTCGGCCGACGGCTGGCCGACGGAGTCCAGCCAGCGCTCGCACAATCGTCTACCGTCTCGTTTCAAGATAATCAACGTTGATCATTACCGGTGGCGAGGTTCGACGTGTGTGGTTCGACCGGCGGCATCCGGATGGGGGACATCGCCGGTCGAGATGTGTCACGTTCATCCGGGCCGGTCGATCAACTGCGGCTGAGCGGCACGGGGCCGAGGAGGGGAGACCCTGCGACCGGCTCTACTTGACATAATGCTCATTATCGGCGTTTTTGGTGGGATGGGGGAGGGCCCGGCGTGAACCTGGCACGGAGCAGGCGGGCGCTCACCATGTGGGATGCCCGCCGAAGGTGTTTGCCCACCACCTGGATCACCATGGATCACCAGAGGTGCAGGGCAGCCCGCCGTGCCGTCTGACGGCATCAAGTTTCAGATTCTGGTTCTGGTGTGACCCTGTCATCTGGCAGGGTCACACACCGGTGTACCCGATCTATGCTGCCCTCACGAAAAGAAAGAAGAAGCGATATTAGCTTCCCGTACATGACAGCGGAAGGGAGGGTCGTCATGAAAAGGCTGAGGCGCAACGCGGGGCTTCTGCTGGCCACAGCATTCGCCGTCTCCACGGCGAGTGCAGGCGTGCTGGGTGGCGTGTCTGGGCAACAGCAGGAGCACGTCAGCGGCCCGGGCCTCAGTCCGGTGCTGCGGGAACTCACCGCGCAGGATAAGACCACGCTGTATGAGGCGGAACAACTCCTGCTGCGCAATTGTATGGGGGAACACGGCTTCAACTATGGATTCGGAATAAAATAACTTGTTCACTTCGGGGTCCTCGCGAGCCCGTGACCTGCGAAGACGCATATTGGCTTGCATTAATTACTTTATTACGAATTCTATCACCCCGTTCCCCAGTTTCCCGTCCCCGACGCCCGAGAGTTTCCCTACGTCATCGATGATCTGTCCTGGGCTCGCCGGCACGGCTACGGCAGTGACATTCAGGATGAGTTGGCCAAGGCCCGCGAGTCCGATGTCAACCAGAAATACTTCCGCTCTCTGCCGCCCACCCGCCGAGCGCAGGCCCTGAAGGCCGCAAACGGTCAGAACCCTGTTGAAGTCACCGCTCGCGCTCCTGACGGCATGGTGCTGCAGCGCAGCTCCCAGGGCTGTCAGTCGGAAGCCGAGCGCACCCTCTACGGTGACCTTCCTACCTGGTTCCAGGCGAAGGTAACCATGGAATCCCTCCCGCAGGTCCGCTCACAGCACGTGCTGGCAGACCCGCGGTTCGACCAGGCCGTCAAACCGTGGGCTGAATGTATGCGCGCCGCCGGTCGCCCTTACCGCAGCCCTGCCGAGCTCCGTGAGAAGGCCCTGCCGGACCAGAAAGAGACCTCGCTGCCCCGTGAGCAGGAGATCGGATTTGCCGTCACCGAGGCACGCTGCGCTGCCGTTTCCGGTCTGGCCGCGAAAGCCAAGGCGCTCGACCTGGAGCACACCGAGCGGCTCAACCGCCAATACCACGCAGAGCTGGATACCGCCCACCGGCTCCAGCTCGCAGCTTTGCCCCGAGCTCGCCCTATTACTGCGCAGCTACGCTGACCGCATGTGACGGGGCGGAAGAGAAAACCATCCAAGAACACACCGAAAAGGGAGACCATCATGCGCACCATTTACCGTGCCCTGGCCGTAGCGGCCGCCAGCGCGGCCGTGCTGCCCGCCAAACCGGCCGGCCTTCGGCGCCCCCGCCACCGCCCCGGACGCCTCCGCCAACGCCACGGCCGACGGCCGCCTGTGGCTGTGGCGAGACACCGAGGCAGTGGACCCCTCCGGCAATTCGTGGTGCACCTCGTACCTCGGTGACTCCGCCGATTGGGGCAGCTGCCGCAACCAGATCTCCTCGTTGTGGAACAACGGCTACCCGGGCTCCCTAGACGACGTCTGGCTGTACTGGGGAACGAATTATAGCGGCGCTCGCCGGGGAGTCTACAACGGCGTCTACCTCCCGGACCTCGCCCCGTACACCTTCGACGCAGGGATGGGCACAGGCGCTGGCCAGTCGATCGACAACAACGTCGCTTCCCACCGTTGGACGAACCTCCCGTAAAACGCGGACGGATCTCTCACCCCGCTGCGCCTCGGCGCGGGTGTGCGCGACTTGTTCCTTCAGCTCCAGGCCCGCCGGTAGCCGCCACCCCAGGTAGGGCGCCACGGCGCCACCAGCCGCAGATGTTCGGTCCGGGTCGCCGTCGCCGTCGCCGTCGCCGCGGCGACGGCGACCCGCAGGTGTGGGCCGAGGCATGGAGAAAGATCGTCATCAGTGACGACGGGCCGCACCGCACTCGGCGAGCGGTCGCCTTGCGGAAGAACGGCCGGCCGATGGGGGTGGAGGTGTCGACGGGTCGGTCGGGGTTTTCTAGCGGGAGTTCGGGTCGAGGGCGAGGGCGAGGCTGTTCATGCAGTAGCGCTGGCCGGTGGGGCCGGGTCCGTCGTCGAAGACGTGGCCGAGGTGTCCGCCGCAGCGGGCGCAGCGGACTTCGGTGCGGATCATGTCGTGGGAATGGTCTTCGACGGGTTCGAGGGCGTCGGCGACGGCGGGTTGGGTGAAGCTGGGCCAGCCGGAGCCGGAGTCGTATTTGGTGTCGGAAGTGAACAAGGCGGCGCCGCAGCCGCCGCAGCGGTAGGTGCCATTTTCTTTGCTGTAGGTGTAGGCGCCGGTGAAGGGGGGTTCGGTGGCGGCGCGGCGGAGGATGGCGTAGCGCTCGGGGTCGAGTTCGGCGCGCCACTGCTCGTCGGTCTTGACGATTTTGTCGGGTCCGGTGGTGGCCGCGGGGGTGGTGGTGTCGTGGGGGTCGGTCTCGGTCATGGTGCGACGGCTGCCTTTCTGCGGGCTGGAGTGGGC
>NZ_CDWTMO010000186.1:0-7290 GCF_977946435.1 Frankia sp. CgKIO3
CATCCCAGCCATCCCCGCCGAAGCCGGGTTCCACCCCGACGCCGCGGGCCCGGCCCCGACCACCGGCTGGCCAGCCTCCGTCGACGCCCGCGCCGGCGGCCACCCGCTCCTCGTAGTCCTCGGGGAGGCGCCGGAAGTCCGCGCCGAACCGGTTGTAGCGCGCCCGCGTCTTCGGGTCGGACAGCACGTGGTACGCCTCACCGATCTCCTTGAACCGCTCCTCCGCCTCCGGGCTGCGGTTGACGTCGGGGTGGTAACGGCGGGCGAGGCGGCGGTAGGCCTGCTGCACCTCCTCGCCGCCTGCGTCGCGCCGGAGGCCGAGAACCTCGTAGTAGTCGCGGGCCATCGGCGCTCACTCCTCATCGCCGCCCAAGTGCTGTCCCCGGCCGTGGCCCGGACCTCGACCACCCCGTCCTCGACCACCCCGTCCTCGACGTCGAAGATGCTCACGCCAAACGTGCCGCCGCCGAGGCCGAGTGTTACGCCATCCGATGGCTTCCCGATCCACCGGCGCCTCAAAACCACCCGCCGGAATCCCACCAAGCCGATCAGGTCGGTCCTCCGGGAGAAGGCACGCATAAGCGGTGAACCACGGTGGCGGGTCGGCACGGGTTGGCACGGGGGGTCGGCATCTGTGCTATGGTCCACTCCGCATCACTTAAAGAGATAGATCAATTACCGATCGTGGTGATGTGGTGAAGGGTTCCTCAGACCTGGCCAGTGGTCTGTTGGAGGCGGCGCCGGACGCGATCGTCGCCGTCCGGGACGATGGGGCCATCGTCCTGGTCAACGCGCAGGCCGAGCGGCTGTTCGGCTACACCCGCGACGAACTGATCGGCCAACCGGTCGAGATCCTCATCCCGGTCGGTGCCCGCGCCGTCCATCCTGATCATCGGGACCGCTACTTTGCCGACCCCCACCCCCGGCCGATGGGTGCCCGCCTCCAGCTCGCTGCCCGCCGCCGCAACGGCAGCGAGTTCCCCGTAGAGATCAGTCTCAGCCCGCTGGAGACCGAGGAGGGAATACTCGTCTCCGCGACGGTCCGGGACGTCACCGACCGCCTCGAAGCCCAGGCCGAGGGGGAACGGTTGCGCGTCGAGGCGCAACGCCGCAACTTCGAGGCCCAGCTCCACCAGTCCCAGCGGTTGGAAAGCCTCGGCCAGCTCGCCGGCGGGGTGGCGCACGACTTCAACAACCTCCTCGGAGTCATCATCAGCTACGCCTCGTTCGTCGCCGAGGAGGTCACCCAGGCCGCCGCCACTCAGACCGCGGACGGACGGTGGAACGACGTACTGCGCGACATCGAACAGATCCAACGCGCCGCCGACCGCGGCACCGTCCTCACCCACCAGCTCCTCACCTTCGGCCGCCGCGAAACCGTGCAGCCCCGGGTACTCAGCCTCAACCAGGTCGTCACCGACCTGGAGAACCTGCTGCACCGCACCTTGGGCGAACACATCGAGCTGCACATCCATCTGCAGCCCGAGCTGTGGCCCATCCTGGCTGACCCCGGCCAGATCGAACAGGTCCTGACCAACCTTGCCGTCAACGCCCGCGACGCCATGCCCGACGGCGGCGTGCTGACCATCGACACCGCCAACATCACTATCGATCCGGATTACGCGAGCGAACGCCCGGGCGTGAAAGCCGGCCCGCATGCACGGATCCGCGTCTCCGACAGCGGCACCGGCATGCCCCCGGAGGTCCTTGCCCGGGTCTTCGAACCGTTCTTCACCACGAAACCCAAGGGGGAAGGCTCCGGCCTCGGCCTCGCCACCGTCTACGGGATCATCAGCCAGGCCGGCGGGCACACCGACATCTACTCCGAACCCGGGGTCGGCACCACCATTCGCTGCCTGCTCCCCGCCACCGCCGCCGGTCAGCCGGACGCCGCCGGTCAGCCGGACACCGCGACCGGCACTCCGGCACACGCGGGCGAGACCGTCCTGCTCGTCGAGGACCAGCCCGCCATCCTCGAGGTCACCCGTCGCCTGCTTGCCCGCAACGGCTACCAGGTCCTCACCGCTACCTCCGCCGACGAGGCCATCCCCCTCGCCGCCGACCACCCCGGCCCCGTCCACCTGCTGCTGACCGACGTCATCATGCCGCGCATGCAGGGCAAGGAACTCGCCGGCCGGATCCGCTCCACTCGCCCCGACACCCGGGTGCTCTACATGTCCGGCTACGCCCACCCGGTCCTCACCACCCAGGGGAAACTTGATCCCGGTGTCATCCTGCTCGAAAAGCCCTTCTCCGAACGGGTCCTGCTCGCCAAAGTCCGAGAAGCCCTCGACCCTCCGACCTGACCACGAATCAACCAGGACCCACCTCAACGGCCAGGATATTTCCTTTCTGCCCCGTTGATAAGAAATATCCGTCAGCCGGCGCTTTCGTCGTCGCTCGTCCTGCCGCGCGGCCCTGGTCACGGGTGGTGGTTTCTGCGGTTGACAGTCTCTGCCCGCGTCATAGGCTCAGCCGTGGGACGGATGCCCGACCGGGGTAGAGTGATGATAATGCATCAGCAGGAAGCGCAGCAGGTGGAGCGCGTGCTGCGGCAAAACTGGCAGCAGATCCGATACCAGATCCTTGACCAGTTCGCCGAGGTAAACGCGTCGGACCTGGACGCAGCCTCGAGCGTCGACGACCTTGTTCAGCGCATCGCCGACAGGTCGCACTACAGCGACAGGTACGTGGAAAGCAGGATACGCGAGCTGGTGGGTGTTGCGGCGGGCGCAGGCGCCGGTCCAGCAGCGCAACCCACCGCAGCGGCGCAGGCTGCAGCCGAGCAGGCCCCAGCGCCAGCCGCGGCCGAGCAGCCGGCCGCCGGGGGCCAGGCTGAGCAGCCCACGGCGGAGCAGGCCGGGCAGCGGTTCGGCGGGCAGCAGCCGTTCACCGCGGGCCAGGCGGAACAGCCCACGGCGGAGCAGGCCGGGCAGCGGTTCGGCGGGCAGCAGCCGTTCACCGCGGCGTAGCCGCCGAGGCGGACCGGAGGGTGGGGTGCCGTCCAACGACGGAAAGCACCCCATCTGTCGGACGTCTGCGGTAGGCGTCTGCGGTAGACGGAGTACTCGAAGGCGCCTTCGAGTGGCTGGAGGTGCTTTCCTGCCCGGGATCCGCCGCCCGTCATTCCTCAGTGCCCGACGGCGGCAGTGCCCGACGGCGGCAGACTCCGTATCGGTGGATCGGCATCGGCCAGCTGGATGGGCCTGGGCTTTCTGGCCTCGGGCATCGTGTTCACGGCGATCATCGCGGTGCCCGCGGCTGCCTGGTGGCGGTTCGGGTTGAATGAGGTCGTCGCCCCAGATCATCAACCCCAGTCGCACGGTTCCGGGGGTGTGGCCATGACCGCGGCGGGCATGGCAAGCTTGCTCGTTGTGGCAACAGGGTGCGAGATGGACAGGGGAACGGCCCGGTTGGGCCGAGCCGTGGTGTTCGCCTCGTCCTCGGTGTGTCTGGCCTGGGCAGCGCACGTCTCTGGCGGGGCGCCGCGGCCAGCCGCTGGGATCATGCTGGTTGCGGTCCTCCTCCTCACCCGGGTGGCGTTCGGGTTCGCGGACCGCGAGCGAGGAGTCGCTGCGCTGCTCGCGGGTCTGGGGGTGACGCAGATCGCCCTCCATGTCACCTTCGTACTTGCGCATCCGCACACCCACCTGGCCAGCGGTCCGAGCCTGGATGTTCCGATGACGGCGGCCCACGGCATTGCCGTGGGCTGTGTGGGATTGATGCTTCGTCACTCCGAGCGGGCTGTGTGGTGTGCGGCCGGACTGAAGCCGCGCACCGTTGTGGCTCTGTTGCTGTATCCGGTGACCGTTGCCGTCGTTCCGCCTGTCCCACCCACCGTGAAGATCAACCTTCGGAAGCGGGCGCCGAGACCGCACGCTCGCCCCCTTGGCCGTGGCGCACGGCGTCGGGGACCACCCGCTTCCCCTTCTCCGGGGTTGACGTCACGGCGAGCGTTGACGTCACGGCGAGCCTGGTAGACGAGTTCCCCTGGCGGGCTCATCTGCCCGACGAGCGACCCCGGCGCGAGCAAGGCAAGGCATCTTCAGGTGGTCCCACGCGCCGTGGGACGTTCGAAGGGATCTTATGTACCGCAACGTTCGGCGTGCCGGCATGCTTGCCGGCACTGCCGCGGCAGCGATGTTCCTCCTGGCCGGACCGGCGTCCGCCCATGTCACGGTGCAGCCGCCGACGGCTGCCGCGGGCAGCTACGCCACCTTGTCGTTCAAGGTCCCCACGGAGAAGGACACCGCGTCCACGACCGGGTTGGACGTCCAGCTTCCCACCGACACCCCGATCGTGTCCGTGTCGGTCCAGCCCAAGGCGGGGTGGACACACAAGATCACCAAGGCGGCTCCGCCGAAGCCGCTCATGACGGACGACGGAGAGGTCAAGGAGGTCGTCACCAGGATTGCCTGGACGGCGCAGGGGGATGGCGGGATCAAGCCCGGGGAGTTCGACACCTTCACCGTCTCCGCCGGGCCGCTGCCCGAAAACACCGACCACATTGTGTTCAAGGCGTTGCAGATCTACTCCGATGGTTCGGTCGTGCGGTGGGTCGATGTCGTCGCCCCCGGCGCCCAGGAGCCTGAGAAGCCGGCGCCGGTCCTCACGCTGACAGCATCCTCCCCGGGGTCCGGTGGGCATGGCGCGGCCACGGTGCGGTCGGACGAAGCCGCATCGGCCTCCGACGATTCCGACGGGACGGCGCGTGGCCTGGGGATCGCCGGTCTCGTCCTTGGCGCACTCGGGTTGCTTGCCGGTGGATTCGCGCTGATCTCTTTGCGGCGGCGCGCCTAACCGTCGTGCGCCGCATCCTGGTGGTGGCCGTGACGTTCCTGGTCATGGCCACCACCTCCATCGGTCTCGGCCTCGGGGTCCCGTCGGCGTCGGCGCATGCCCTTTTGACGGGTAGCGACCCCGTGGACGGCGCGGCACTCGACGTCGCACCCGCACGGGTAACCCTTGACTACAGCGAGTCGGTGCGGGTCTCGCGCGATTCGATCCGGGTGCTCGATTCCGCGGGTAGGCGGGTCGATGATGGTCGTGCCGGATCTGGTCCCAAGGCCTCGCAGGCGACGGTCGCGCTCCGGCCGGGGCTGCCGAACGGCACGTACGTGGCGAGCTGGCGTGTCATCTCGGCGGATAGCCATCCTGTTTCCGGTGCGCTCGCCTTCGGTGTGGGCGGGCCGCCGGAGGCCGCCGCCGCGGCGGCCTCCGGCACATCGGGCTCCTCGACGGTGGGCGTCGTCTTTGCCGTGGCGAGATTTCTCGGATACGCCGCGACGGCCCTGTTACTGGGCGTCTGTTTCTTTCTGATAGTGCTCTGGCCGACAGGTCTTCGTGCGGCCGGCCCCGGCCGGCTGTTGATGGCAGCGTGGGGATTATCCGTTTTTGCGGCCTTCGCGCAGCTGCTGCTGCAGGGCCCCTACGCTGCCGGGCTCGGCCTCGGGGGACTCGGGCAGTGGTCGGTTCTGTCGACCACCCTGGCGGATCGGTTCGGCCACCTGCTGCTGATCCGTCTGCTCGCTCTTGCTTTGATGGTGCCTCTCGTGCGGCGGCTGTTGCGAACCGGGTCGGTGGATCTGCGGGGAAACGGGGAGCTCGCCGGTCTCGGTGTCGTGGTGGCCGTGACGCTTACCATGATCGGTCATGCCAGTGCCGGCGACCTGGCTTGGCTGGCTACCACCAGCACGACGGTGCATGTGATCGCCATGTCGGTGTGGATCGGTGGTCTGGTGATGATTGCCGGTTTCCTGGTGCGCCGCGCATCGGCCACCGAGCTGGCGGAGGTCCTTCCCCGGTGGTCGAAGATCGCGGTTGTGGCCGTTGCCGCCGTGATGGTCAGCGGGGTCTTCCAGGGCTGGCGTGAGGTCGGCCCGCCACGGGCCCTGATTGATACCAGCTATGGTCGACTGCTGGTGTACAAGGTGTGGCTGGTCCTTGGAATGATCGCTCTCGGCGCTCTGGCGCGGCAGTGGGTCCGCCGGCAGTACAGAACGAACAGAGATCAGCCGGCCGGCCGGCCGGACCGCTCGCCGGATACCGTTCTGCTTGCCGGGCTGCGGCGGGGTATCATGGCGGAAATCGTGGCCGGGGCTGTCGTGCTGGGGATCACGGTTGGGTTGGTGAACATGGTACCGGGACGTACCAGCTATTCACCGCCGTTCTCCGACACCACCTTCGCGGGTCCGATGACGGTGAAGGTGCGGGTCTCACCGACGCGGGTGGGCGCCCAGACCCTGGACGTCCACGCCACGGGCCCGAGCGGCAAACCGCAGAAACTGGTGGAGGCCAGTGCGGCGTTGTCGTTGCCGGCCGCCGATCTCGGCCCCTTCACTGTTCCGCTGAGCCTGGCCGCGCCGGGCCATGCGCGGAGCGACGGGATCCGGGCGCCGTTGCCCGGTGAATGGCAACTTCGGCTCACGCTCCGAGTGAACGATTTCGACCAGTACGTGACAACCGTGTTCTACCAGGTCCGATGAAGGGCTCGTGAACGCTGGGCGGCGGTAAGCGCTTCCACGATAGCTGATCGGAATGGTTCGATTGGCGTGTGATATCAGGGTTGTAATGATCGGTCAGGCAACCCATGGTAGAGCGGCAAAGGCCTGCGAGGGAAGCTCAGAAGGAATCCATCCATGCCGACCGCCACCGCTGACAAGTCCCATAGCTTCGATGTTTTCCAGCACTACGAGCGCCTCCAGTGGAAGGTTTCCGATCTCGGGCTGGAAAACGTCCGACGTGACCTCGTTCATCCCGTTTATATCTCGCTTGTCAAGGGCGTTGTCATGGGCGAGGCGACGTCTCTCCCTGGGCTGCACGGTTTTCTCAGCGAGTTCCACGACGACTACGACTGCTCGGCCTTCGTGGCCATCTGGGCCTACCAGGAGCTTCAGCATCACTACGCCTTCCGTGCTTGGCTCAAGGCGGTGGGCGTCCATATCGACCAGGACAAGATCGAGGCTCTGCGTGAGCCGTACGAAGCCGGTATCACGCCGAGTGCGACCCTGACCACGAACGTGATCTCCGAGATCATCGTTAACACGGTCTACCGGGCGATGTCGGAGTGGGTGGAGGAGCCCGTGCTAGCCGACCTGTTTCTCCGCGCGAGCCGCGACGAAGCAGGGCACGCCCGCGAGTTCCTCTTCTACTTGAAGCGTCGCCTGGAACTCCACCCGCACGAGCTGAGGTCAGTCCTGGAAAGGATTCATTTCTACGTTACGAGACCACGGCTCAACCACCCGGTCGGTGTCTACGGGATAGTCATTAAATAAGTTGATCATTTGATCT
>NZ_CDWTMO010000187.1:0-7233 GCF_977946435.1 Frankia sp. CgKIO3
CCGGCAGCGGCACCGCCTCCCCCGAGTCGCACGGGGAATCCGGTCAGCTCGGCCGGAACCGCGCGTTCGACGCCCGGCCGTACGAGTGCCTCCCCACCGCCGGTCTCCCTACCGCCGGCCTCCGCGCAGCTGCCGGCACCGGCGCCGACCCGGGCTCGACCACCGGCACCGGCGCCGACCCGGGCTCGACCGCCAACGCCAACGCCAGCGTCGGCACCGACGCCAGCACCGGCACCGTCCCGACCCGCGTGGTTCGAGCGCGACGTCTCGAGGACCTCCGCCGGGTCCGCCGGTTCCGGCGCCAGGGTGCCATCCGTTCCCGGCGTTGAGGAGGGTCCTCGGTCGCGAGGAGTGCCGGCGCCCGTTCCCGTCCGGGATTATCGAGAACCTGGCAGGGATCCCCTGGAGGCCGCGGCCGGGCGTCGGCCGCCCGCCCGTACCGACGGGGATGACCACGTACTCGATCATGATCGTGGTGGTCCACGGGCGTCGCGTTCTGCCGACCCGCCGACCATGCAGGTGCGCCGACAGCTCAGACCTGATCCCGAGCCGGATCCGGTGCCCTCCGGCACGAGGGACGAGGCGTGGCCCCTACCGGTCTCCGGCGCGCGGCAGGGCGGCGAGCCGGTGACCGATGCCTATTCCTATCCCAACTCCTATCCTGGTTCCTATCCCGACTCCTATCCTGGCCCGGCCTTCGACCGCCGGCTGCAGGCATACCCCGGGCGGAACCGGGGCGCGGGTGACGACCATGACCTGGAGGATCAGGAACGGCGTGCTGACCCGGGGCCGCGGCCGGTTGTCCCGCGTCCGCAGGCCTTGCCCGAGACGCATCGTCCGTCGACGCCGTCCGAACAACCGACGCCGGCCGCGTCTCGCGACCACCTCGCCGGTTCGGCCCCGGCGAACGGCGGTTTTGCGGCCCGGCGTGCCGATGAGGCCGTGGAAAGTCCCGATTTCCCACCGATCACCGCGCCCCGGCCGGTCGCCCCGTCCCGGCCGGTCGCCGCGCTGATGGTGGTGCTGGCGGCCGTCGGAGCCGGCATCGGCTCCGTCCTGCCGTGGAGCGAGATGTCCAGCGGCGACGAGACACGTACGTTCAGCGGTCTCGTGGTCGGAGACGGGCGCACCATCGGTGTCCTGGCGGTCATGCTCGGTGCCATCGGGGTGGGACGGTTGGTGCGTCGGCCGCTTGCCGGTGCGATCGACGTCGCCCTCGCCCGAATCATCGCGGTCCTGATCGTGATTATCACCGCTCTGGACCGCATCTACGGGCCGCCGACCCTCGCCTCGTTCCGCGCGATTTCCGCGGATGCGATCTCGATCCGTCCACAGGCGGGGATCACGGTGTGCCTCGGCGCCGGCCTCCTCGCCCTGATCGGGGCGGTGCTGCTCCAGCTGAGGACGAAGCCCCTTCGAGGGTGACCCGTCCGCATCGATCCGGTCCCGGTGGTCGTGCTCCCACGTCCTTCCGCTGACCCCTTGCTGGGGGATAACGGATTCGGTGGATGTGGGTCATGACCGAATCGTCATTGTCCGCGAGGATGTTCCTGGTCAAGGAAACACGGGGGAGTCAAGGGGACGCAGGGAGGACAGGCCGCCGGGCCAGGGGATGTCCGCCGAGGTGTTCCGTTCCTTGATCGGGCGCGCGCTCTCCCGCTGTGCGGGGGGTGGCGTGAGGGCGCGCGCCGGGTCCACGTCCTCGTGATCACTCTGGTGGCGGGGTCAGGCCGTTCCCTCGGCACCGGGATTGAGATGGCCGTCTTCCACTGCGAGTTTGTAGAGGTCGACCTTGGTGCTCGCGTCCCGCCCGGCCTTGCGGTACTTCGATCGGACCCGATCGATGTACTGCTTCGCCGTTTCCGGAGAGACGTTCATCTTGTGGGCAACCGTCTTCATGGGCATTCCGGTCGCATAGAGACGCAGTGCTTCTACTTCTTTGGGCGACAGGCCCGGTTTGTCCGGGGCGTCATCGGTGAGCAGCAGGAATGCCAGCTGCGGCGAGATCCACCCCGTTCCCGCGGCGGTGGCGCGGATCGCGGTGGCCAGATCCTCGATGTCGTCGGTCTTCGGGACGAAGCCCGACGCGCCGGCGCGCATCGCGTCGCGAACCGTCGCGGGAGCCGCCGCGGCGCTGAAAACCACGACCGCGCGGTCCACCGCGAGCAGCCGCTGGATGTTATGGGGCGGCGCGGTGCCATCGCCGAGATCGAGATCGAGCAGGATCACCTGGGCGCCGTGCCCCGGGCCGGCCAGCAGGGCTTCGATGGAGTGAGCGGTGCCGATCAGCCTGAAGTCCTCGACGTCGTGAAGGAGGTCCGCGAGGCCGCGAAGCACGATCGGGTGATCGTCCACTGCCGCCACGGTGATGGCGCCAGGTACTGCGGGTACTGCAGTTCCGTTCGCTACGCTCATGCTGGTCCAGTCGTTCTCCCGGACTTGCCGGCCACGAGGCGACAGACCTCGTCAGGCCGTACGGGCGTTGGTGCCCGCTGGCGGAGCGCGGGGCCCCACCGATCGCTGGGTGCGTCGGGGACACCGCACCCAGCGACGCCAACCATTTCAGCAGATCCCCACCGGGTGGCTGGTGGAGCATAGGGAGGGCCCAGCGTGGCGAGTGTCACGAGGGGACACGTCCATCAGAAGACGATCATAGATCATCGGCCGTCCACGTCCGAGCGCTGCTCGGACGTGCTAGCGGCTCGTGGCGAGTTCGTCGGCGTCGGCGCGGGCAATGGGCGCTGCGCCAGCGGCGCGCCTGGAGCCAGGCTGAGCTGGCCGGCGCGGCGGGCATGACGCAGTCGGCGGTGGCACGGTTCGAGGCCGGCGGCACCGTACCGACACTCCCGGCGCTGGAACGGCTCGCCGAGGCACTCGACGCCGACCTCGACGTCCGCGTCATCCCTCGCTCCGCAGCGTAGGAGACGTTCTGGCACGCCTGTCCGACATGAGCCGGTGAAATTCAGCGGGCGCCGACGACGGCTAGCTCGTCCAGTCCTCCCAGCTCACGCCGGTGACCCGGCTGAACTCCGAGGTGTTCGCCGTAACGACTGTCAGCCCGCGCCGCAGTGCCTGCCCGGCGATCAACAGATCGTAGGCGCCAATCGGCGTCCCGGCCTTCTCCAGGGCGGCGCGCACCTCGCCGGCAGTACGGGAGTCCTCGTCATCGAAGTCAAGCAGGTCCAGGTCACCGGAGAGCAGTATCCGCAGGCGCTCGGTGTTCTCCGGCACCTGAGCGCTCTTCGCCACGCCATACCACAGCTCGAACAAGACGACCGACGAGAGCGCGAGATAATCCTCGGACGCTTCGGCCTCCCGGTACCGTTCCCGCACGCCGGCGGGCTTGTTCCGCAGCAGCGCGACCACAGTGTTGGTGTCCAGGAGGTAGCTCATCCGAAGAAGTCCTCCCCGGCGGGCGTCGGCGGCTGGTTCCTGCCGTCCTCGAACAGCGGCACGTCCGCGAAACGGTCCAGCTCGGTGAACCAGGCATCGACATCGGACGCGATCGGCTCCAGCAGCACGCCGTCTCCCATACGCCGGACGCGCACCCGGTCACCGGGCAGCCGGAACTCCTTCGGGAGCCGCACTGCCTGGCTCCTGCCGTGCATGAAGAGCCTCGCGATCGCCGTGTCCGCCACAACGCTTCCCGCCTATGATAGCTATCGATAGTATATACCAGGTGTCCGCTGCCGACTCGGTCAGATGGCGGTAGCGCGGGCACGCTGTGGCATGAGGCGGCGGTGCTAGCGGCACGTACGAGGGCGACGATAGCCGAAGATACGCTGGCTGGTCGGGCGTCAGATTGGACCGCCTCGTCGAGCCGCAGCCCATCCCCGCCCTTCGCGACCGCGACCCCACTGGCTACGAACGGCTGCGCCAGGAACCAGCATTTATCGCATTCCGGTTCCGCAACATCAGCCCAGGATGAGCCGACAGGACCGGGACAGATCTACGATCTGAAACATGATAACCCTCGGTCACCGATCGACCGAAAGACAGGGCTGGCCGCCTGGATGAGCTGGTCGGCCTGCGGGCAGGTGGCCGCCGAGACGTCAACGATCGTAGGCGATGCGCTCGAGCCCCATGGCCAGCCTTTCGAACTCCGCCGGATCGGTATAGACGTGCGCGCTCGCGCGGAGGACCGGCCCGGTGAGATCCCGGGAGCGCTCCACGGGGATGGCACTGGCGAGCACCCGGTCTTCTCGGTAGAGCCGGTCCCGGACGGCCACCGGATCGGTGCCGGGGGGCGGTTGCATGGTGATGATGCCGCATGGCGAATCTGGGTCCTCGCGCACCCGCCAGCCGCCGGCCCCGTCGAGAAGGTGCCTTCCCTGACCGGCCAGCCGTGCGATGCGGGCGAAGACACGTGACGGGCCGGAATCCATCAGTTCCGTGACGGCCTGCCCCAGGCCGATGCGGGACACGGTCGCCGCCTCGCCTATCCCGAGCCGGGCCAGTCCGGGGAGAGGAACCGGACGGTCGTTGCGGTCGAAGCGTGCGCTGTGCAGGCTCGGCACGGCGATATCAAGAAGATCGACGCTGCCTTTCCGGACGGCGAGAAATCCTGCTCCTCGTGGCCCGCAGAGCCATTTTCTCGACGTTCCGATATAGGCGCTGGCCGCGGTCTGGCTCACCTCGACCTGGCCGAGGGACTGCGCCACGTCGAGTACCAGGGGGACGCCTTCGGCCGCGCAGCGCGCACCGATCGCGGCTGCCGGCTGAACGATGCCCCGTTGGCTTGGCACCTGCGGAAACACCACGAGGTCGAGGTCGGCGAGACCGATGCGCCCGGGTGCATCGGCGCAGGCCACTCCGGCCCGGTCGAGGGTCTCGACGTCGATGACCCCGGTCTCGTCGACGGGAAGATCGACTAGCGAGACCGCGGTGCGCAGCGCCCGGGCGGCGAGTACGAGCATGTTGGACCCGTACTCGCTCGGTACCACGCCGATCCTCGCCCCGGCGGGGAGCCGCCAGGCCATCAGCAGGGTGGCGAAAGCCGCGCTCGCCGAGTGGTGGAAGCTCAGGTCATCAGCGTCGAGTCCCGGGCCCATCAGGCTGACGAGCCTGGCCCGCGTGGCGTGGAGCCCGCTGCCTGCCTCCACCTCGGCGGCGTACGCGCCGAGTTCGCTCTCGCTCTCCAGGTACGCGGTCTCGGCCGCGATCGTGGCCCGACTGGGGCGGGCCGCGCCGGCCGAGTCGAGATGAACCACCGACGACGGTGACCGGGCCGCACGCCAGCGGTGGAAGAGCCGGAGCTGCTCGGGATCGTCGTTCGGCCCGGGATCGTCGCTGTCGGTGAGTCGGCGCTGGCTGGGCTGATGGATCGACGGTGTGTCCACGGGAACAGGGTGACACCTCGACGACACTTGCGGCACCGTGCCGGCGGTGCGCCGACGGTGTGGACGTCGTGGCTGCGACGGTGTTTCCGTCGGTCGTGGGTGCGAGCCCCACCCGCCCCACCATGTTTGGCATTGTACGAACCGCTCCTTTCGGGGGCGTTGTGGCTGGTAGGGCGGCTGCGGCGGCCTCGGTCGGCTCGGGTCTGGGGACTTTGAAGACCGGCTGGAGCCGCCCGGGGCCGAGAATCTTGACTTCGTGGATGAGGGCTTCGACGAGGGCCTTGCGCTGAAGGTCGGTGCCGACCTCGATGATCGTATCGATGTGGTTTGCGATCTTCTGGAGGGTGGCGCGTGGGGGCATGACGGGTTCGTCGTCGATCTGGGCGCTGAGTTCGGTGTGGCGGCGGCGGAGCTGCTTCTGCTTGGTGCGCAGCGTGGCGAGTCGGGTGGCGAGGGTTTCTTCGTCGAGGGTGCCGCGCTCGAAGGCGGACAGGTAGCGGTCGATGGCCTGGTCGGTCTGGGTGAGGTCGGTCTGGACGGTGGCGAGTTCGCCGGTGCGGTGGCGTTGGCGGGCGTGGTGGACGGCGTCGGCGATGAGCTGCTGGTGGTCGCGGTAGAAGGCGGCGAGTGCGGTGAGGATGGTGTGGTCGAGGGCGTCGCAGCGGTCGCGGCTGTAGCGCAGGCGAGTGAAGCAGGTGTAGTAGCGGTAGGTGCGGTTGCGTCCCCCGACATTGGAGCCGAGCATCGCCTTGGCGCATTGCGGGCAGCGCATCCGGCCGGTGAGGTAGTAGTCGGAGTCGCTGGCGGCCCGGTGGGTGTGTCCGTCGCTGCGGATGGTGAGGATCTGGAGCGTTCCCGATTTAGTAGACAGTTTCATTATGCGGCTTGTGGGTGCTCCCTGTCAAACTCGGCCTCGTACTCGACGGGCGTCATGTAATTGATCGTGGAATGTATCCTTCTGCGGTTGTAGTACGTCTCGACGTAGTCGAAGATGCCGGCGCGGAGCTGTTTCAGGCCGGCGAAGGCGTGGAGGTGGACGAACTCCTTCTTCAGCGTCGCCCAGAACGATTCCGCGGCGGCGTTGTCAAAACATATACCGGTCCGCCCGACCGAATTCCTGATCTTGTTCTTCTTGCAGAACTCGACGAAGTCGTAGCTGGTGTACTGGCTGCCGCGGCCGGCATGGAAGATCACTTCCTTGGGCGGTCGCCGATGGAAGATTGCCATGCGTAACGCGTCGAGGACCAGGCCGGCGCGCATGTGGTTGTCGACGGCCCAGCCGACGACTTTCCGCGAGAATGCGTCGATCACCGAGGCGACATAGCACCAGCCTTCTCCGGTGCGCACATATGTTATGTCGCCGTACCACAATTCATTTGGCCTCTTCGCGGTGAAGTCCCGGCCGACGAGGTCGGGCAGCGACGAGGGCTCGGCGGCCTGGACGGTCGTGAGGTGCCTGCGGGGCCGCGGGTGCACGCTGACCAGGCCCAGCTGGGCCATTAGCCGCTGGACCCGCTTGTAGGCGACCCGGACGCCCTGGCGGCGGAGGTCGGCGAAGATCTGCCGCACGCCGTACCGGCCGTGGTGCGCGTCGAAAATCGCCCGGATCTTCGTGGGCAAGGTGATGTCGTCCTGCTCGCGTTTCGACGGTCCGCGGTTCTTTCAGGCGTAGTACTAAGGAGAACGAAAGTATCTGGACAAAGTGCGACTCGGCATGATTTAATCATTGCATGCGGAAGCTCGACGGTCGGAAAATTGACCACGGAACACTGGAAACAATCAGGATTCGCGTGGCGCGCCAGATTATTGACGACGGCGCCAACGCCGACGAGTTAGCAAAGGCACTGGGCTTCAGCCGGGCGGCGGTGTTCTCGTGGGCGCAGCAGTACTGCGA
>NZ_CDWTMO010000188.1:0-7101 GCF_977946435.1 Frankia sp. CgKIO3
AACGAGGCCGAGCAGGTCTCCGGGCCGAGCGGCACGAAGCTCTTCGACGCGCTGTCCCACCGGGCTCCCCGCAGCGTGGTATTGAAGATCCGTTCCGCCCCGGGGATCGGCGTCGTCGCCGTGAGGTTCAGCCGCGGGACGATGCCGCCCAGGTCCAGGTCGGTGGTCCGGTTGAGCTGGTCGAGCAGGGTGCGGGCGGTGAGCTCGCCGGACACCTTGTTGCCCACCTTCTCGGCGATCTGCACGGACAGCCACGCGCCGGTGGTGGTCGTCGTGGTGCGCAGCGCGGGGGCCGCGTCCGCGTCCCCGCCGGCCTGCTCGGCGTCCAGTTCGGAGATCATCCGGGCGACCTCGGGGAACTGGCCGGCCTGGCTCAGCTCGGGGAACGCGGTCGCGACCACGAGGTTGTCCGCGGCCGGACCGAGCGTCGACAGGTACTTCGGCGAGAGGGTTCCGGCCGCGTGGCAGGTCCGGACCCGCTGGCCGGCCTGGGAGATCACCGCATAGGCGGCCTGGTCGAACACGACGAGCACGGCTCCGTCGGCACCGGACCGGGTGAGCTGGGAGATCGCCGGGGTGAAGTCGCTCGTTGTGATCGGAATACGGATCTTCGGATTGATCGGACGGTTTACCGCCTTCGCGCCGCCCTCGGCCATGATGATGAGCCGGTCGCTGGCGCTGAGGTCGTAGCCGACCAGCCCGAGGCGGGTGGCCCCCGCCTTGGCGAGCAACGACGGGCAGACCGCGGGGTAGAGGGTCAGCGGGCTGATGACGTAGCTGATCGGGGAGCTGAGCTCGGATCCGTCGGCCGAGATCCCGGCCGAACCGATGGACGGGACCCCCGCGTTCTCCAGGATGGGCATGATCCCGCCCGAGCCGCTGACCTCGCTGACGACCGCGAGCACGTGCTGATCCACCGCCTGCTGGGCGCACTTCCTGGCCATGGCGGCGTCGTTCTTCTCGTTGCAGTGCACGAGCTCGACCCGGTGGCCGGCGATCCCGCCCCGGGCGTTGACTCCGCGCACGGCGGCCCGGGCGGCGGCCACCATCTCCGGGTAGTTCGTCCCGGACGTGCCCACCGGGGCGATGATCATCAGCTTGACCGTCGATCCGGCCGAGGAGGTGCCGGTGGCTTCGCCGTCCGAGTCGCCACCGCACGCGGCGAGCGTGCCCGCCAGCACGGCGCCCAGAACCGCCGCGGCGAGCCGCCGGAGCCCGTGCCGTCGTCCCCACCGTGCCGCCTCCTCGTCGTGCGTGCCTCGTCATGCGTCCCGTGTTCCAGTCCCCTGCCGGGCCCCGCCACGGTAGACCTGCCTGCTCAAGACGGATACGCCCGGGTTAGCCGGGACCCGCACGGGCCGCGGCGCGGGGTCGCGTCTCGGCGTCAGAGCACCTCAGAGCACCTCAGAGCACCTCAGAGCACCTCAGAGCACCTGGGACCAGGCATAGGTGAACCCCATGATCTGGTCGGCGAGGGTCTCCAGGCGGGCCGCGACGGTTGGGTCGAGTACTCGCCCGTGCGGGTCGAAGAGCGGCACCGCGGTGTTCAGGGTGACTCCCAGCGGGGTCGGCCAGCCGCGCAGGGCGTGCACCGTCGAGCGCAGGGCCGTCAGTGTCGTCCCGGCCGCCTGCGTGCCCCGGGCTCCGACGATCAGTGCGACCGCCCGGCCGTCCAGGTAGGGCCAGGGCGCGCCGCGCAGGTCCTCCAGATAGTCCAGGGCGTTCTTGACCTGGCCCGACGTCCCGCCGTGGTAACCGGGAGTCGCGATCACGAGGCCGTCGGCCCGTTCGACGGCGGCGAGGAGGCGCAGCGCCGCGGCGGGACGTTCCTGGCGTTCCGGCGCGTACATCGGCAGGTCCAGGTCCGCCGCACCGAGCAGCATCGTCTCCGCGCCGGCCTGCCCCATCATCGCCAGCACCGTCGCCAGGGCCTGGTGGGTGGTGGAGTTCGCCCGGCTGCTGCCACCGATGCCGACGATTAACGGGCGGCGGCGACGGGCCCGCACCGGACCGGGACCGTCCGGCGGCATGTCGGGCGAACGGTGCGCCGAGACCCGGCTGGGCCGCCCGGAGACGGGACCCGTACCGACCGTCTGGCTGCCCGTCTGGCTGCGCCCGCTCCTCGGCTCGCCGTTGCTGGCACCCGGTTGGAACATGCCGAATGTGTCTCCCACTACCCCTCCTCGTCCCGGATCCAGGCGTCCTGGTCCGGCGTCTCGGTCCGGCGTCTCGGATCTGGCTCATGTCGGTCCGGCGATGGACCGCCACCCGCGTGCCGTCGCGTCTGTCCTATCGCGGATGTCCTAGCCGATGTCCTATCGGACGGGCTGACCACACCGATCGAGGGGGTTGCGGGTCCGGCGCAGCGCGGCCGGCAGCGCGCGGGCGCCCGGCCCCAGCTCGGCGATCCGGTCGTGCGGATTCGAGATGCGGCAGCGAAGCAGCGACAGGCAGCCGCAGCCGATGCACGAGTCGAGTCCGTCACGCAGCGCGACCAGAGCCGCGATCTCGTCGTCCAGCCGGCCGCGCCACCGCCGCGAGACCGCGGACCAGTCCGCCTTGGTCGGCGTGCGCGACTCGGGCAGCGACGACAGGGTCTCTCGCACCTCGTCGAGACTGAGCCCGACCGCGGTGGCGGCGCGGATGAACGCCAGCCGCCGCAGGACATGGCGCTCGTACCGGCGCTGCCCACCCGAGGTCCGGGTGGCGGTGAACAGGCCCCGCTGTTCGTAGAAGCGCAGCGCCGACGCGGCGAAGCCACTTCGTTGCGAGAGCTCACCCACGGTCATCAGATCGGTAGGAAGCATGCCCGCAGACTATGGTGTTGAAGTTGAACTCAACATGAGGTTCCCGGAACCCGGCGGCGCCGCGACGGGCTGGCCGTCATGCCTCGTTACGTCTCGTTACGTCTCGCCGCCCCTCGTTGCCCCTCGTCGCCCCTCGTCACGCCCCGGTTCCGTGGTAATGGGGATCACCCCCGGCCGTCCCGGCAGCGCGTTTGCCGCGGTCGCCGCCCATGGCAGGCTTCGTCGCGATGGACGACATCACGCATCGGCGGTTCAACCCGCTCACCGGCCGTTGGGTTCTGGTCTCGCCGGGGCGGACGCGGCGACCGTGGCACGGCGGTCAGGAACCACCGCCGGTGCCGGCCGCGGTCGCCCATGATCCTCTATGCGACCTCTGCCCGGGCAACCTCCGGGCCGGCGGTGAACGCAACCCCTCCTACTCCGGTACCTACGTGTTCACCAACGACTTCCCGGCGCTGCGTCCCGACCCGGTCCGGCCCGCCGCCCCGCCTGTCGCCCCGCCCGTCGGCCCGCCCGTCGACTTGCCCGCCGACCCGGCTCCGGTGTGGCCGGCGGGTCCCGGATCGGGCCTGCTGCGCAGCGAACCGGCCCGGGGGACGTGCCGGGTCGTGTGCTTCGGCCCTCGTCATGATCGCGGGCTCGTCGACATGACTCCGGCCGAGGTCCGGGCGGTCGTGGACACCTGGGCGGCGCAGGAGGAGGAACTCTCCCGCACCTGGCGCTGGGTGCAGGTCTTCGAGAACCGCGGCACCGCGATGGGCGCGTCGAACCCGCACCCCCACGGTCAGATCTGGGCCTGCGACGTGTTGCCCGACGAGCCGGCCGCCGAGGACGCGCGGCAGCGGGAGCACTTCGCCCGGTCTGGCAGCTCCCTGCTGATGGACTACGCCGAGATCGAGACGGCGGCGGGGGAGCGGGTGATCCTGGCGGAGGAGCACTGGCTCGTCGTCGTGCCGTTCTGGGCGCTGTGGCCGTTCGAGACCCTGCTCCTGCCCCGGCATCCGGTCGACCGCCTCGCCGCGCTCTCCGACGACCAGCGGGACGGGCTGTCCCGCCTGCTCGGCCGCCTCCTCACCGGTTACGACGCCCTGTTCGACCATCCCTTCCCGTTCTCGATGGGCTGGCACGGGGCTCCCGGGCCGCATCCCGCGCCCGGACCCCGGCCGGGACCAGGGCCGGGGCCGGACCTTGATCCTGGCCGGGGACCCGGCGATCCACCCGCGGCGTTCTGGCAGCTGCACGCCCACGTCTATCCGCCGTTGCTGCGCTCCCCGACCATTCGCAAGCATCAGGTCGGCTACGAGATGCTCGCCGACGTGCAGCGCGACCTCACCCCGGAGGCCGCCGCGGACCGGCTGCGCGCCGTCATGGCTCCCGTCGCCGCGCACCGGACCTGAGCCGAGCCCGCGCGGCCGTGGTCATCCCGCGTGCCGCAGGGCCCACGACTCCCCGACACTGGCGTCATGAGAGCCACCGAGCATCCGGCCACCGAGCGTGCGGTGCGCGCGTTCGTCGAGACCTACGGAGAGCGGCCCACCCACCTCGTCCGCGCGCCCGCCCGGGTAAACCTCATCGGCGAGCACACCGACTACAACGACGGCTTCTGTCTTCCGGTGGCCATCGACCGGGAGCTGTGCATCGCCTTGCGCCGTAACGAGGCACCCGAGCTCCGGCTGGTGTCCGAGCAGGATGCGGTGCCCGCCGTGATCCCGCTGCCGCCGCCGGGCCTCGATACCCCGGTGTCCGCCCGGGCACCCGGATGGGTCCGGTATGTCGAAGGCGTCGCGGTGATGCTGGCCGCCGAGTCGGCCTCCCGTGCCGCCGCCGGGTCAGGCTTCCCGGCCGGAGGGGGCCCGGTGCCCTGGCGTGGCACGCTGGCCAGCGACATCCCCGTCGGCGCGGGACTGTCCTCCTCGGCCGCGCTGGAGCTGGCCGTCGCCCTGGCCGGTGCGCATCTCGCCGGGTTGACGCCCTCGCCGACGGAGCTCGCGCTGCTCGCCCAGCGGGCGGAGAACCTCTGGGTGGGGGCGGCGACGGGCCTGCTCGACCAGCTCGCCTGCGCCGCGGGCGTGGCCGGCCACGCGCTGCGGATCGACTGCCGCACGCTGACGACCGAGCCGGTGCCGCTGCCGGGCGGGCTGGCCGTGGTGGTCATCGACACCGGCTCGCGCCGACAGGTGGTGACCAGCGAGTACGCCACCCGACGGGCGGAGTGTGAGCGGGCGGCGCGGGCGCTGGGCGTCGCCGCGTTGCGGGACCTCACGCCCCGGTCGATGGACGAGGCGGTGGCCCGGCTCGGCAGGTCCGCCCGGTCGGATAGGACAACCCGGCCGGGCGGAGCGGCCGGCGGGACCGGTCTGGACCCGGTCGCGCTGCGCCGGGCCCGGTTCCTCGTCGCCGAGAACGCCCGGGTCGACGCCGTCGCCGCGGCACTGCGCGCGGGCGACGCCCCAACGGCCGGGCGGCTGTTGCTGGCGGGGCATCGCGGGATCCGGGAGGACTTCGAGGTGTCGGGTCCGGAACTCGATGCGGCGGTCCAGGCGGCTTCGGCGGCTCCGGGGTGCTTCGGCGCCCGGATGACCGGCGGTGGTTTCGCGGGCTGTGCGGTGGCCCTCGTCGACCGGTCCCGGCTGACCGCCTTCACCGAGACGTTCGAACCGGCGTATGCCGCACTCACCGGCCGGTGGGCCGTGCTGCACGTCTGCTCGGCGGTCGCCGGCACGTCCGTCCTGGACCTCGGGTAGCGACCGGGGAACGTCCGTCCCACCAGCTACGCCGTCGACGTCAGCCGCCGCACCCCAAAACCTGACTGACCACCTCAACCGGCACGATCTATCAGCGTGACCACATCCGTTCTCCTGATCACAGGGGCTTCCTCCGGCATCGGCGCCGCAACAGCGCGACTCGCCGCCAGCAAAGGGTGGCGCCTCATCCTCGCCGCCCGCTCTCACCATAGCCCTTCACGAACTTGCCGCGGAACTGGGCGGCCCAGCCCGGGCCGTGGCAGCCCTCTGCGACATCAGCGACTGGGACCAGGTCACCACTCTGCCCACGCTCGCCCACGGCGCGTTCGGCCGACTCGACGCGGTGTTCGCCAACGCCGGCTCCTTCACCGCCACCTCCTTCCTGCGCGGCACCGGATCCCCGCAGCAGTGGCGCGAGATGGTGCTGACCAACGTCTACGGAACCGCCCTCGTCGCCCGGGCCACCCTGCCCACCCTCGTGCAGTTCCGGGGAGCACTTGGTGCTCACCGGTTCGGTGGCCGGCCGCATCACCGTCCCCGGGCAGCTCTACTCCGCCACCAAGTGGGCCGTCACCGCCATGGCCCAGTCCATCCGAGCCGAGGTCACCAGTACCGGCGTGCGTGTCACCCTCATCCAGCCGGGACTCGTTAAAGCCGGCGAAACATCGCCCGACCGGGCCACCGACTCGAAACTCGGCACCACTGACGTCGCCCGTGCGGTCCTGTTCGCACTCGAGCAATCCGACACCGTCGATATCAACGAGATCGTCGTCCGGCCCACCGGTCAACAGCCACACCGCTGAAGGTCCACCTGGCCCGTCCAGCAGATAGGGGATGGAGTGGCTCGGCGTCGAGATAGGCAACCAGGACTCGATACTCTAAAATTCCGATCATGGCTCTGACCTGGGCCGTTGCACTACCGCCGGATCGCTGCAGAATCGGTCCACGATCCACCGCCGATCATGCCTTCAACCTGCGACTTTACTTTCGGGGTCGGGTCGCTGATCATCCCTGGAAGGATCGCAACGGTTGTGTCCGACTGTTGGATATCGAGGACAGGCGGGTCGCTGATCACCCCTGGAGGGATCGTGGTGGGGCACGGCGGGCCGGTAGCGGTGGGATCATGACTGGGAGCCTCAGGGACGGGAGAAGACTGTGATGTCCGAGGAAACCGCTGGCCCGTCAGGTGAATCTGCGGCCGAGCGTGAATCGGGGGCGCGGCCGCCAGCCGGTCGGGAACCGTCCGGGCAGCCGGCGCCCGATGCCGACGCGGGGCGCGACGCCGATACGGGGGCGGATGAGGCTCGGGCGACGTTTGAGGGCAGGTTCGACCTCCGTCCGGTCGACTGGGACGGCTCGTTCTCCCGAGTATGGAACGCGCGGCATGGCCAGGAGTTGACGAATGAGCTTGCCGCCGAACAGGAGCGGCGGGAGAACCAGAAGCGGATCGAGGAGTACTGGCGGGAAGCACGGGAGCAGATGAACGCCGAGTTGGCTCGGGAGGAGGCACGGCGCTGGGAGGAGGACCGCGAGCGGGCGGTGGCGGAGGG
>NZ_CDWTMO010000189.1:0-7049 GCF_977946435.1 Frankia sp. CgKIO3
CCCCCCAGCCGAGCACCCGGGTTCAGACCTCCCCGCCACCGACCCAGACACCACCCGACCGGGTCACCCCCTCGCCGAGCCGGACGGCATCGGCCTCTCCGGGGGTCACGACGCCGCCCGTCGTTCCGACGACGGCACCGGCGCCGACCGAAACCACCACCCTCGTACCCTGACGACCCGGTCGAGGGACGGCTCGGGGAGCGGGCCGGCACCGAATGGCACCGGAACCCGGGGGTGGGGCGTCCCAGTGCGCCTGTGGCCGAGTTCACCCGGACGCGCCCGGCCCGAACATGCCCTCCACCAGGCCCGGCACTAGCATCTGGGTGAGATGCACCATCGTCTCGACGATGCGTCGGGGCGCCCTAGCGCCCCCAGACATGACCTTTCCGGCCCATCGGCTGGGCCGATCCGGAGGAGCTTTCATTGCCGAAGGCACCAGCGGGCACGCTGTACCGCGGTCGAGAGGGTATGTGGTCCTGGGTGGCCCACCGGATCACCGGTGTCCTGGTCTTCTTCTTCCTCTTCGCCCACGTGCTCGACACCGCTCTCGTCCGGGTCTCCCCCACGTTGTACAACGAGGTGATCGAGGTCTACAAGAACCCGGTCGTCAACCTGCTCGAGGTCGGCCTGGTCGCGGCGGTGCTGTACCACGCCCTCAACGGCATCCGGATCATGTTGATCGACTTCTGGGAGTCCGGCCCGAGGTACCAGAAGCAGATGCTGTACGTCGAGCTCGTCATCTTCGTCGTGCTGCTGGTTCCGGCCGCCTCCCGAATGCTGCTGCACACCTTCGAGACGCTGTTCGGGAGCACGACCTGATGACGGCAACCGCTCCCCCCGGTGGCCCGGCGGGCCCGCGCGCGCCGGAACTCGTCGCGCCCCGCGCCCCCGGGCTCTCCCGCCGGCGGAGGAAGCCGGGCAGCGCCAAGGCGCGCACCAACTTCGAGCTCTACGCCTGGGTGTTCATGCGGGTCAGCGGCCTGCTGTTGTTCTTTCTGGTGCTCGGTCACCTGTTCATCATGAACATCCTCGACGGCGGTGTGCAGCGGGTGAACTTCGGGTTCGTCGCCGGCCGCTGGGCGTCACCGTTCTGGCGCACCTGGGACCTGGTGATGCTGCTCCTGGCGGAGCTGCACGGCACCAACGGCCTGCGCACGATCATCAACGACTACGCCGGGCGGCCCCAGACCCGGTTCTGGCTGAAGACGCTGCTCTATACCTCGGCGTTCCTGGTCGTCGCCCTCGGCACCCTGGTCATCTTCACCTTCGATCCCGATATCTGAACGCGCCGGTGATCTCGTGACCCCAGCATCGGACGGATGGAGGTAGGCGTGCAGGTCCACAGGTACGACGCAGTCATCGTCGGTGCGGGCGGAGCCGGCATGCGTGCCGCCATCGAGGCGAGCACCCGCTGCCGGACCGCCGTGCTCACCAAGCTCTATCCCACCCGCTCGCACACCGGCGCGGCGCAGGGCGGCATGTGTGCCGCCCTGGCCAACGTCGAGGAGGACAACTGGGAGTGGCACACCTTCGACACGATCAAGGGCGGTGACTACCTGGTCGACCAGGACGCCGCGGAGATCATGGCGAAGGAGGCCATCGACGCTGTCCTCGACCTGGAGAAAATGGGGCTGCCGTTCAACCGGACACCCAAGGGTCGCATCGACCAGCGCCGGTTCGGCGGCCATACCCGCGACCACGGCAAGGCCCCGGTGCGCCGCTCCTGCTACGCGGCGGACCGCACCGGGCACATGATCCTGCAGACGCTGTACCAGCAGTGCGTCAAGCACGACATCGAGTTCTTCAACGAGTTCTACGTCCTCGACCTGCTGCTGCAGGAGGGCGCGGCGGCCGGGGTGGTCGCCTACGAGCTGAAGACCGGCGAGATCCACGTCTTCCAGGCCAAGTCGGTGGTGTTCGCCACCGGCGGTTTCGGCAAGGTCTTCAAGGTCACCTCCAACGCGCACACGCTGACCGGTGACGGAATGGGTCTGGCGTTCCGGCGGGGCATCCCGCTGGAGGACATGGAGTTCTTCCAGTTTCATCCGACCGGCATCTGGAAGATGGGGATTCTGCTCACCGAGGGTGCCCGCGGCGAGGGCGGAATCCTACGCAACAAGGACGGCGAACGCTTCATGGAGCGCTACGCCCCGACCATCAAGGACCTTGCGCCACGCGACATGGTGGCTCGCGCCATCTACACCGAGATCCGTGCCGGCCGCGGCTGCGGCCCGGACGCCGACCACGTCTACCTCGACCTCACCCACCTGGCGCCGGAGCAGCTCGACGCGAAGCTGCCCGACATCACCGAGTTCGCCCGGACCTATCTCGGCATCGAACCGTACAACGACCCGATCCCGATCCAGCCGACGGCGCACTACGCGATGGGCGGCATCCCGACCAACGTGGACGCGCAGGTGCTCGCGGACAACGACACGGTCATGCCCGGTCTGTACGCGGCCGGCGAGGTGGCGTGTGTGTCCGTGCATGGCGCGAACCGGTTGGGCACCAACTCGCTGCTCGACATCAACGTATTCGGCCGGCGGGCCGGCATCGCCGCCGCCGAGTACGCGAACGCGACCGCACGGCACGCCGACCTCCCGGAGAACCCGGCGTCGTTCGTCGAGGACCTGCTCGGACGCCTGCGCGCGGGCGCCGGAACCGAGAACGCGGCTGCGATCCGGCGCGAGCTGCAGGAGTCGATGGACGTCAACGCCTCGGTGTACCGGACGGAGGCGACGCTCAAGCAGGCGCTGAGCGACATCTCCGGCCTCAAGACGCGTTACCAACGGGTGGGCGTGTCCGACCGGGGGCGTCGCTACAACACCGAACTACTCGAAGCGGTGGAGCTCGGCTTCCTGCTGGACCTCGCCGAGGTCCTGGTCGTCGGGGCGCTGGCCCGCAACGAGTCCCGCGGGGGCCACTCCCGTGAGGACTACCCGAACCGGGACGACGTCAACTTCATGCGCCACACGATGGCCTACCGGTCGGGGCCGCTGGTGGCCGCCTCGCCGGAGGCGGAGATCCGCCTAGACTACAAGCCGGTTGTCATGACCCGCTACCAGCCGATGGAGCGCAAGTACTGATGACAGTCACCCTCAAGATCCGTCGCTACGACCCGGAGACGGTCGACGAGGCGCACTGGGAGAGCTACCAGGTGCCGTTCGATCCGAGCGACCGGCTGCTCGACGCGATCATGTGGGTCAAGTGGAACCTCGACGGGACGCTCGCCTTCCGCCGGTCCTGCGCGCACGGGGTGTGCGGCTCGGATGCGATGCGGGTCAACGGCGCCAACCGCCTCGCCTGCAAGGTGCTGGTGAAGGACCTCGGCTCGGAGATCACTATCGAGCCGATCAAAGGTCTGCCGGTGGAGAAGGACCTCATCGTCGACATGGAACCGTTCTTCGACGCGTTCCGGGCGGTGAAGCCCTACCTGATCACTGACGACCACGAGCCGACCCGCGAGCGGCTGCAGTCCGCCGAGGACCGGGCCCGCTTCGACGACACGACCAAGTGCATCATGTGCGCGGCGTGCACCACCGCGTGCCCGGTGTTCTGGACCGACGGCGACTACTTCGGCCCGCAGGCGATCGTCGCAGCCCACCGGTTCATCTTCGACAGCCGTGACTCCGGTACCGACGAACGCCTGGAGATCCTCAACGAACGCGAGGGGGTCTGGCGTTGCCGGACCACCTTCAACTGCACCGACGCCTGTCCACGCGGCATCCAGGTGACCAAGGCCATCCAGGAAGTCAAGCGGGCGCTGTTGTTCCGCCGCGTCTGAGCCTTCCTCCCAGCCGGTCATGCGGTGTCCACCGCGAGCGCGAACGGCAGCACCGACGGCGCTCCGGCCTGCCGGAGCAGTCGAGCGGTGACCGTCATCGTCCAGCCGGTGACGATCCGATCATCGACGAGCAGCACCGGACCGCCGAGATCGCCCAGGGCGGCGGCAAGGGCCGAGGAGACGGTGAACGCATTCCACAGGCCGGCGAGCCGGTGTGCGCTGTTGTGCACCTGCCCGGTGTGCGGCCCGTCGGCGACCCGGTCGAGCTGCCCCAGCAGCGGCAGGCGTCCGATGGTGGAAATGCGCTCGGCGAGGCTCGCGACGAGCCGGGGCCGGCTCCGGGACGCGATCGACACGACGGCCACCGGCCGCCGCTGCCATCCCCAACCGGCGAGCGTCGCGACCACCGCCTCGACGAGATCGCCGGGAAGCGGGCCGTCGAGGGCACCGGGCACAGCGGAGCCGGGCACAGCGAGGCTGGCAGGCGTGAACATCGGGCGCAGCCCGTTTCCCCAGCCCACATCGCTGAGTCGGGCGAGCGCCCGCCCGGGCTCGGCACCGGCCGACGCCGGGATACGCCCGGCCAGGTCGACCCCGAGCCGGCCCATCCCCGTCGGCCACATCCGCCGCGGTTCGACCGGGACGCCCGCCCGGTACAGCTCATCCCGGGCCCGCGTCCGCGAGAACTCCGAGACCGCGGACGACCACGACCGACCGGTGCACCGGTCACACCGCCCGCAGGCCGCCGCGTGGGGATCGTCAAGCTGCCGGCGCAGGAACTCCATCCGGCAGCCGGTCGTCACGATGTAGTCAAGCATCGCCTGCTGTTCCCGAGACCGTGCCGCGGCGACACGCCGGTAACGCTCCTCGTCGTACGACCAGGGCTCACCGGTACTCGCCCAGCCGCCCCTGACCCGCCGGACCGCCCCGTCGGTGTCGAGAACCTTCAGCATCTGGTCAAGCCGGCTGGGGCCGAGGTCGACGGACGCGAGCAACGCCTGGGTCGACAGCGGCCGGTCGGCGGCCGCGAGCACTCCGAGCACCCGGCGGACGACGTGCTCCGGCGGAAAAGAGGTGTCCGCGAAGTAGCGCCAGATGTCCCGGTCCTCAGCCGCCGGGAGGAGCACGACCTCGGCCATATCGAGCGCACGGCCGGCCCGGCCGATCTGCTGATAGTAGGAGATCGGCGACGACGGAGCCCCGACGTGGACGACGAAGCCGAGGTCCGGCTTGTCGAAGCCCATTCCGAGCGCGCTGGTGGCGATCAGTGCCTTGACCCGGTTCGCGAGCAGGTCCTCCTCGGCGGCGATGCGCTCGGCCGCCTCGGTGCCACCGTGATACGTGGTGACGGCATGACCCTGACCGCGCAGAAAGATGGTCAGCTCCTCCGCCGCCGCCTTCGTCAGCGTGTAGACGATCCCCGATCCGGGCAGCTCGCCGAGATGGTCGGCGAGCCAGCCGAACCGGTGCTCGGCCTGCGGCAGCGACACGATCGCGAGCCGCAGGCTCTCCCGATCGAGACTCCCGCGCAGCACCAACGTCCCGGCGGACGCTGGGCCGGCGGGAGCGGAGGTTCCGAGCTGCTCACTGACGTCCTCGACCACGCGGGTGTTGGCGGTGGCCGTCGTGGCCAGCACCGGGACCCCCGGACGCAGCCCGGCGACGAGGGTACGCAGCCGCCGGTAGTCGGGCCGGAAGTCGTGCCCCCAGTCGGAGATGCAGTGCGCCTCGTCGATGACGAGCAACCCGGTGGTAGCGGCGAGCTCGGGCAGGTAGTCGTCCCGGAAGGTCGGGTTGTTCAGCCGCTCCGGCCCGACGAGCAGCACGTCGAGCTCGCCCGACCGCAACGCCGCGTAGACCTCGTCCCACTCGGTCACATTGCCGGAGTGAATCTCGCCGGCGCGGATGCCCAGCCTCGCCGCGGCCGCCGCCTGGTTGCGGATGAGCGCGAGCAACGGGGAGACGATCACCGTCGGAGCAGCGCGTCCCGCTGCACCGCGGAGCAGTGCCGTGGCGAGGAAGTACACCGCCGACTTGCCCCAACCGGTGCGCTGGACGAGCAGCACCCGGCGCCGGTGGGTCACGAGCGCGTCGATGGCCTGCCACTGGTCCTCGCGCAACGCCGCGGCCGGCCCGGCAAGCGCCCGCAGCAGCTCCTCCGCGCGCTCCCGCAGCCCACCGGGCACCGGGGTCCGCCGGGTCCGGAGCATGCGCGACCGGCGACGCCGGGCCGGAAGCCACCGGAAGCGCGGAGGTCGTCTCGTCTGCTGCCATGAGAGGTGTCTACCCGACGCCACCGACAAGATCGGATCGTCCCAGGTCACAGCCGCTTCCGCACCGGAGACGGCGTGGTGGGCCGCGGTCAGCAGCATCCCAGCGATCGACACCCGCGAACCCGGCCCCGCCTGGGCACGGTCACCACCGGGGTACGGCCGCGACGGCCCGAGGCGGAGCGACCGCGGCATGTTAGTACCAGTATTTGCGGGAGGTTGGTACTAGCCAGTGCGTGAAGTTGGTAGCCTTCAATCATAAATCGGCCCTACCTCCCACGGCTCGTCGACGGCCTGATCCGTGATCTTCTGCAGGAACTGCCGGCACTACTGGTCGTCGGGCCGCGGGCCACCGGCAAGACCACGACAGCGGCCCGGCATGCCCGCACAGTTATCCTTCTCGATCAACCACGCGAGGCTGTCCCGTTCACCGCGGATCCCGACGCCGCTCTCCGCGGACTTCCAGAACCGATTCTTCTGGACGAGTGGCAGATGGTTCCGACGGTGCTCGGCGCGATCAAACGTGCGGTCGATTCCGAGCCCCGGCCCGGCCGCTTCATCGTCGCCGGCTCCGTACGAACGGATCTCGAAGCCGACAACTGGCCCGGCACCGGCCGCCTGGTAAGAGTGCCTATGACCGGTCTCACCATACAAGAGATCATCGGCCGAGTCGACAGGACGACCTTCCTTGATCGAATCGCGACAAGCGGCGCGGATTTGCTGGTCGTGCCGTCAGGCGCACCAGACCTTCGCGGCTACGTCGAGATGGCCCTGCAAAGCGGATTCCCCGAAGCCGCACTGCACCTCTCGGACCGCACCCGCGGCTACTGGCTGGAAAGCTACCTGGATCAGCTTCTCACCCGTGACGTCGAAATTCTCCATGAGAACCGTGACCCGTATCGCCTACGACGATACTTCGAGGTCCTGGCTCTGAACTCCGCCGGTGTAGTGAACAGCAAGACGCTGTACGAAACCGCCGGAATCAACGCGAAGGA
>NZ_CDWTMO010000190.1:0-6950 GCF_977946435.1 Frankia sp. CgKIO3
GGCATTGAGACTGGTCAGGGGCCTGCCCATAAAGGACAGACCCCCGCCAAACGAGTGGAGGTGGCGGGAATCGAACCCGCGTCCTCCGGCCCCGACACAGGGCTTCTCCGGGCGCATCCTGCTACTTGTTTCTCAGCCCCGTCGGACACGCAGGCAAGCCGACATAGGCTCAGTCGCTGTTTGATGTCCCGACCGACCCCGCGACCGGGTCAGCCGGTAATCCTCCTAGCGACGTCAGATTCTGGGCCGGAGGCTCTCCCAGACTGACGACTACCTAGTCCCTCTTAAGCGGCGAGCGCGTAAGTGGGGGTAGTGGGCTGCGTCTTGTTGGCAGCTGTTGTTCTGAACGGATCGTTAACGAGATAACCGCTCATCCTCGGCCCGCTTCCCCTGCCTCGACGTCCGGAGTCGAAGCCGGTCACCCCCAAGTTCGGATCAGTTACGGCATTTTAGCATACCGCACGACGTGGGCGCCAGCACCAGCCGACAGACGCTCCTGTCAACCCGGCCCATCGCGCGCGTCACTGCATCCAACGCTCGGACGCCAGCTCCATGTTCCCACGTCGGGCACCCCGCGTACCAACGGGTTTCCGATGCGGCGGGCCGTGGCGGGCGCGCGTCACGGCGGCCGGGCCCCGTGGGCATGCCGTCGCGGGCAACGCCGTTGTACGGAGTTGTTGTATGGATAACGGCTACCAGACGACCAGCGCCTCGGGAGATCACCGTGGAGATCAAGGAACTGGGACATCTCGTCCTCTACGTCCGGGACATCGGGCGTTCCAGCGCCTTCTACCGGGACGTACTCGGCTGGCGGCAGATCTTTCCCGACCCGACGGGCGCGGACGGCAACCCACTGCGGGCCCCCGCCGCCGCGTTCTCCTCCGGACGCACCCACCACGAGCTGCTCCTCATCGAGGTCGGCGAGGACGCGGCGGCCATACCCCAGGGCCGGCGGGTGGGATTGTACCACTTCGGACTGAAGGTTGGCGACAGCGATGACGAACTGCGCGCGGTGCTCGCCCGTCTGCACGACGCGGATGTGACCATCGTCGGCGCGTCGGATCACACGGTCACCCACAGCTTGTACATCCTCGACCCAGATGGCAACGAGATCGAGCTCTACATCGACGTTCCCGGGGTCGACTGGCGGAGCACTCCCGCGCTCGCCGCGACTCCGGTCCGTCCGTTGCGGCTCTGATCTGATCAGAAGATCTGATCTGATCAGATCAGAGGCGCCGAGATCAGAGGCGCCGGGAGTTCCCGCCTCCCGCCGCACCGGCCGTCACTCGGTGAAACTGTGCCCATGCGGCCGTCCCCCGACCAGCGTCGACGGCTGCCGGCGCTGCTGGTGGCGTTGGCGATCCTCACCGGTCTCGTCGACGCGGTCAGTTTTCTCGGACTCGGCCGGGTATTCGTGGCCAACATGACCGGAAACGTCGTCCTGCTGGCCTTTGCGCTGGCCGGGGCCCCGGGCCTGTCCGCCGACCTGTCGGCGCTGGCCCTGGCCGGGTTCCTGGCCGGAGCCGTCATCACCGGACGGATCGGCACGGTGACCATAATCGGCGGTCGTCGCTTCTCGTGGCTGATCATCGCGATGGCCGCGCAGACCGGGCTGATGGCCGGCGCGCTGATCGCCGCGATGGTCACCCAGGGACTCGGCACAGAACCCGAGATCCCTGAGATCCCCGAGGCCCGGCCCTATACCGTCATCCTCCCGCTGGCCCTCGCGATGGGCCTGCAGCACGCGACGGCTCGGCGGATGGCCGTTCCGGACATCCCGACGAACGTGCTGACCAGCACCTTGACCGGGATCATCATCGACTCCCGGCTCGGTGGGGGAATGGGCCGCGGTGGGGCGCGGCGGTTCGCCGGCCCCGTCGCCATGTTCGCCGGAGCCCTGATCGGGGGCCTGTGCCTGCTCCATCTCGGCCGGATCGTCCCGCTCGTCGTGGCGACCGGTACCGTCACCGGCTGCCTGATCGCCACAGTGACCGGCACCGTTGCGGCGCCATGATCAGGAAGCCGGGGAGGCTTCGCCACCCGCGCCACCCGGCCTGGTCGCACGGCGCCGCTGCCGGATGACGACCGTCGTGTCGAGACCACCCTCGCCGTCCGCCTGGGCAGCGGCGAGATCCCGCTCGGCCAGCTCGATCATCGGCAGCGGGATACCACGCCGGCCCGCCTCGGCAAGGCAGATCCGCAGATCCTTGCGCATCCAGTCGACCGCAAACCCGAAATCGAACTCGTCGCGCACCATGGTCTGACCACGATTCGCCAGGTACCACGAGTTGGCGGCGCCGCCGGCCACGGCGGAAAGCACCAGATCGGTGTCCAGACCGGCGGCAATAGCGAAGTTGATGGCCTCGGCCGCCCCTTCGACGGCTCCCGCCACCAGAATCTGATTGACCATCTTGGTGAGTTGTCCGCTACCGACCGGCCCGGCCCTCGTGATAGTCGCGCCGTAGGCGGCGAGCACCGGCCTGGCCCGCTCGATCGTCTCAGGATCCCCACCGCACATGATGCTCAGCCGGCCGGCCACGGCACCTGCCTCCCCGCCGGAGACCGGGGCGTCGACGAAACCGACGCCGACCTCGGCGGTGCGCGCCGCGATCTCCTCCGCGAGTTCCGCGGAGGTCGTCGTGTGATCGACGATGATCGCACCGGGCCGAAGCGCTCCCAGCATCCCGTCGGTACCGAGGACGACCTCGCGGACGTCGTCATCGGCACCGACGCAGAGGCAGACGACGTCGACCTCAGTCGCCGCGGCTGCGGGCGACGGCGCGATCCGGCCGGAATGTTCCTCGACCCAGCGTGCCGCGGTCGCGGCCGTGCGGTTGAACACGGTGGTGGAGAACCCGGCCCGAACCAGGTGACCGGCCATGGGAAATCCCATCGTGCCCAGTCCGACGAAGGCAACACGCATGAACGTCACTCCTGTTTCGCCCCCGATGGCGTCCACCGGGATTGGTCGGTCATGAGGATCGGTCGGTCGCCACCGCCCCGGCATCCGATGCCCCGACATCCGATGCCGGGGTGCAGACGAAGGCCCAGGGAGCTCCACGCAGCCTCGTCATCACCACGGTGACAGCCGGTCCACCGGGAATCAGATCACGACGGCGGGGTAGCAACCGGCGGCGGATCTCCTCGACGTCGCCGGCGAGGCCGCGTCGCCGGACGTCCAGCGAACCGATCTCACGAGACCGCAACAGGTCCGCGATCCGGCGCACGTCGAAGGGCAGCTCGGCCTCGATGCGCAGCAGGCGGGAGAAGGGGGTCGTCACTGCCTCGTCGGAGGTCAGGAAGGCGATCATTGGATCAATCTGCCAGGCTCCAAGGCGCCGCCCGAGCTCGCCGACCAGGCCCGCCCGAGTGACCGCCGGGCTCGGATCGTGGAGGAACCGACCCGGAGCCGCTACCCGATCGGCGACCTCGCCGACCCGACCCGCCGGTCCCGCCGGTCCCACCGGTCCCGTATCCGCCGGGAGGACTGGATCCGGGGTCCCGGTGAGGCTCGCCGGCGCTTCCCCGGCCCGCAGGGAGGCCGTGCTGCCCGGCCCGGGCAGCACAGTGGCGCGACGCGAGGCGGTCGCGAGGGCCGGTGAGAACAGCACGGCCTCCTTGAGATCCCGTCCGTCGGCCACGAACTCGATCTCCCAGCCGGGGGGAACCAGTTCCGTCGCCAGCCCTGGCGCGGCCTTCACCGCGATAGCCGCAACCTTGTCGGCAAGCCCGAAGCACCAGGCCAGCGGCGGCTCGCTCGCCCGCGACGCCAACCGACGGTCGCCGGCACGCCGGGCCGGATCGACGAACACGGCGTCGCATCCGGAGAGGTCCACCTCCCGCACGTCGGACAGGCGCGTCTCGAGGCATCCCGTCGGCACGGCCGATCCCGTGAGCGGAACGGTCGTGGACGGAAGGGCCGAAGGCGGCGCGATCGTGCCCTCGGCCGCGTGGACGGCGACGTTGAGCGCGGCCATCCGCAGATGAACCGGATCCCGGTCGACGATCATGATCTCCCGGCCCCGGGCGAGGGCCAGCGCGTCCCCGCCGATCCCCGTGCACAGGTCGGCGAGCCGGCCTAGGCCGGTGAACCGCGCGGCCCGATGCTCGGCCCCGCCTGCGAGGACGCCTGTTCCAACCCGGCTCGGGTGAAGAACATCCGATCGGCCCGGGCAAACTTGACCATCGCGCGCCGCCTCAGCTCCGCCTGAGTGAACGCGGAGGCGAGGAGCGCGGGGGACACGCCCTCGGCGCGCAGGCGGGCACCGACAGCCAGTTCCCGGGCCGCGCCTCCACCAGCACGCTCATCCTCGGCAAATGCCGCGACCGCCGCCGCCAGCACCGCCTCACCCTGTGCGCTCAGCAGGGCCTCGAGCTGCGCCAGCCGGTCGCCGTCGGAGGCGGTCACGGCGACTCGGATGGTGCCGGAACCGGCGAATCCGCGGCACGACGACGAAATAACGACGACGGGAACCATGACAGGAACGTCGACAGGAACATCGGCGGCCCCACGGACGGTGTCATGGACGGCTGGCTATCAAAGGTAGCGCCCCTTGGCTCGGCGGCCCATCGCCCGGCCGATCTCCCGGGCCGCGTCCCGCTCCGCGATCGCGTGCCGTTTGTCGTACGACTTGCGGCCACGCGCCAGCGCAATCTCGATCTTCGCCCGCCCGTCCTTCCAGTAGAGCGAGAGCGGGACCAGCGTGAGCCCACCCTCCTGGGTCTTACCGACCAGTTTTTCGATCTCCGCCCGATGCAGCAGCATCTTGCGCTTGCGGCGGGGGGCGTGGTTCGTCCAGGTCCCCTCGGTGTACTCGGGGATGTGCACGTTGTGCAGCCAGATCTCACCATCGCTGATCTGGGCGAACCCGTCGACGAGCGAGGCCCGCCCGGCCCGCAGCGCCTTCACCTCGGTGCCACGGAGCACCAGCCCAGCCTCGTAGGTGTCGAGGATGTCGTAGTCATGCCGGGCGCGCTTGTTCTGCGCGATCAGTCTGCGCCCCGTCTCCCTCGGCACTGTCCTGTCCCTCTTCCCACACCGTTCGCGAAATCTTCTCCGAACCTACGTCCTGCCTCCCGCGTCGGTGACACGCCCGGCTCCACCGCGAGGACACTCATGGTATCGATCATGTGAGCGCCATCGTCGGTCGCCGGCGTGGCCCGGGTGACATCGCCGAGCGCTCCGTAGGGCGACGAGCGCCGTCAGCGCGCCCCGCGGAGGAGCCGCCACGGCGGCGACTTGGGCGTTCAACACCTTCCACCTCCTTGCTCGGCTGTCGAGCTTGCCCGGCCGTCGAGACGCTGGACTTGATGAGACGCTGGACTTGATGAACGGCGCCAGCGAGCACTATACTCGAACACATGTTCGATGATTGGAGTGTTCGGGCGAATCGGCGGCGGTTCCTGCCAGCAGATCCAACCGTTCCCTCCAAGTGCCCATGACAGGCAGCATGATGCATCCAATGACCAGACCCAGTTCATCGCTTCGGCCCGGCTCACAGTCCAGTCCGGGTAAGCCCAGTTCGGACGAGTCCAGCCCGCGCGAGGAAGCAGAGGCCCTGGGCCCCCGCGACACCGGGGTCGACGACAGTGGTTCTCTTTCCCGTCGCCTGGACTCATCGATGGTTTATGGTCGTCGTGTAGCTGAATTCGACGCGGACGGATGTCTCCGAGCGGATGTGGCTATCGGTCGGGAGATCGCACGCTGGGAGGCGGCACGGCTGCTCGTGAGAGCGAGGTTCGCGCAGCTACGGCCGCCCACGGAAGAGGATGAGAGCGGGGCTGCCAGGGGATTTCACGAGTTCGCGGGAGACGAACTGGCTGCCGAGCTGAGAATATCATCAGCGTCGGGAAACAAGCAGTTGGGTTTCGCGGTCGGCGTCGTCCGCCGCATGCCGGCCGCGCTGACTGCTCTTGAACATGGTGAGCTGGATTCCCAGCGGCTGGCCGTGCTGGAACGACTGACGGCCAACCTGTCGGACAGCCAAGCCGCGGACGTGGCGGAGACGGTTCTGCGCCGGGGTGGGCGGCCAAGCCACGCAGCGTTCGCGGCCGCCGTGCGACGGCGTGTGGTGGTGGTAGACCCTCAGGGCGCGGAGCAGCGTCGCCGCAGGGCGGCGAAGGCGCGTCGGGTGACGGTGCGGGCCGAGCCGGATGGTATGGGCCGCATCTCGGCATCGCTTCCGGCGGACCGCATGCTCGCGGCGTTTCGACGAGTGGACCTTCTGGCGAGAAGAGCAGGCGGTGCGCAGGACGGTCGCGGGCTCGACCAGCGTCGGGCCGACGTTTTCTACGACCTGCTGATGGGGCAGGATTGTGACCGTGTCAGTATCGAGATGCAGGTGGTCGTGTCGGCTTCCTGTCTGCTGGGTATGTCGGAACAGCCGGCGGAACTTCCCGGTTATGGCCCGATACCGGCCGGCCTCGTTCGCGAGATGGCCGAGAACCCCCGGTGCACATGGCGGCGCATACTGATGGATCCGCCGGAAGGACGAGTCCTGGAGGTCAGCCGGCGTCGATTTCCCTCAGCCGCCCTGGCTCGTCATGTTCGAACTCGAAACCCTACATGTGTCTTTCCGGGATGCGAGAAGCCTTCCATTCACTGCGATCTTGATCATACTAGGTCGCATCGTCGAGGTGGCCAGACGAGCGAGCGGAATCTCGGGCCAAAATGCCGGAGGCATCACCGGCTGAAACACGCGGATGAAAAGCGGCCCAGGCGTGGCGCCGAGGAAGGTGCTACGAGAAGACCGGGGCGGCCGGATACATCATCTCCCGATCAATCCACGCAGAAGGGATGGTCCGTGTGCCAGCCCAGGCCTGGACATTTCATCTGGACGAGCCTCAATGCCGCTTCCACTAGTTGGATCTTGATGGTCGTCGGTGTGTCGGTTCCGGCTGTTCTGTCTGGTTGCCGGCATGATTGGGGTGTGTGGCGGGCAGTGAGGCGG